>JBQGDD010000401.1:0-2096 GCA_052038845.1 Dyadobacter sp.
AATGTAAAAGGCGGACGCTGTGAAACCTGTGAAGGTTCGGGGCTTAGGGTTATTGAAATGAACTTCCTGCCGGATGTGTATGTTGAGTGCGAAACCTGCCAGGGAAAACGCTTTAACCGCGAAACGCTGGAAATACGATACAAAGGAAAATCAATATCTGATGTATTAGAGATGACGGTTGATGAAGCTGTACCCTTTTTTGAAAACATACCAAAAATATACCGTAAGGTAAAAACAATACAGGATGTTGGGCTTGGTTATATTACACTTGGACAGCAAAGCACTACACTTTCGGGTGGTGAAGCACAACGTATAAAACTGGCATCAGAACTTTCTAAAAAAGATACGGGAAATACTTTTTATATTTTAGATGAACCTACAACAGGATTGCATTTTGAAGATATACGGGTGCTTATGGATGTTATTAATAAACTGGTAGATAAAGGTAACTCTGTACTGATTATAGAGCATAATATGGATGTTATTAAACTGGCAGATTATATTATTGATATTGGTTATGAAGGCGGTAAAGGCGGCGGCCAGCTTGTAGGCAAAGGTACACCGGAAGAAATCGTTAAAAACAAAAAAAGCTACACTGCACAGTTTCTTAAAAAAGAATTATATTAGCGTGTTTGTTAATTTAAAAATAGCATAATGTCAAAAGACAACTTTGAAAATGAAGACTGGATCCATGGGTTAAAACAAAAGCCATGGAATGAAATAAGAAGTAATGACTCATGGGCAATATTCAAAACAATGTCAGAGTTTGTTACAGGTTTTGAAAATATGGCAAGGATTGGACCCTGCGTTTCAATATTCGGTTCAGCCCGTACAAAACCTACCGATAAATATTATTTACTTGCCGAAAAAATAGCTGAGAAAATTACTAACGCCGGGTATGGCGTTATTACCGGTGGAGGCCCCGGTATTATGGAAGCCGGTAATAAAGGCGCAAGTCAGGGTGGCGGCCCCTCTGTAGGGCTTAATATAGAGCTTCCTTTTGAACAGCACTTTAACCCTTATATCGACCGGGATAAAAACCTGAACTTTGATTACTTTTTTGTAAGGAAAGTAATGTTTGTAAAATACTCGCAGGGGTTTGTTGTTATGCCCGGTGGGTTTGGCACACTGGATGAGATGTTTGAAGCTATAACGCTAATACAAACCAAAAAAATAGCTAAGTTCCCTATTATACTGGTAGGTACTGAGTTTTGGGCTGGGCTTATGGACTGGATAAAAACCGTTATGATTGAAAAATATTTTAACGCCAGCCCTGATGACCTTAAACTCATAAAGCTTGTAGATACTGAAGATGAGGTACTGGAAGTAATTGACAACTTTTATAAAAAATACAACCTTAGCCCTAACTTTTAAGTATAAAGCTACCTTAAACGGTAGCTTTAACATTGTTATGGGGCAACCATTTCATTTTATTACATCTAATTTAAAAAGCGAGCAGATATACTAAATATATCTTATTTACGCTTACATAGTACACACCCTAAGCAGATATAATAATTTTCAGGCAATTGAACTCAAACTACAGGTTATTGTTTTTATTGATACTGATACTTTCAGTAAGTTGCTGCTATGCACAGCATCAAAATAAAATGACTGTACATGTAGATTATGAGTCAAAAATATTCAGGATTCAGCAGGAACTCACTTATAATAATCAATCGCAGGATACTTTAAATTTTATTATTCTTAATGATTGGGTTAATGCTTATTCTGATAAAAATACCCCTTTGGCAAAACGTTTTTCGGATGAATATGTACGTGCTTTTCATTTAGCAAAAAATGATGACAGGGGGCACACCAAAATATATTCTGTTATAGATCAAAACGGCAGAAACTTAAACTGGAAACGTCCTGAAAAACATCCTGATATTATTGATTTACGGCTTAAAAACCCTATTTACCCAAATAAAAGCTTTACCATACACATTACGTATGAAGTAAAAATACCAAATGACAGGTTTACCAGGTTTGGGTATGATAATGATGGTAACTTTAACCTAAACGAATGGTATCTTGCCCCCGCCCTATTTAAGGATGGAAATTTTGTAATGTACAGTAATGAAAACCTTGATGAT
>JBQGDD010000402.1:0-2479 GCA_052038845.1 Dyadobacter sp.
GGTCTTCATTCATTATTTTTAATATGTAATTGCCTGACAGTAAAATAGTAGTAAACTTATTAGGGAAAGAAAGTGTGTAGCGTGAATATATTTGCAGGGTGTTAAAGGAGTTTTCATATAACTGTATCCTTTGGTTGTCAAACCCTTTTATGTATTCATTTACTGTAATCATAGATGATGGTGTCCAGTCGTAATTACAATGGGTTATAGAGTAATAATAGTCAGCTTCGTTGCCAAAAAGGTCATCAAAGGCAAGGGTAAACCTTTCACCAAGCCTGAAAAAAGGATAAGAGTTTTCTCCGTTTTTTATAAATGATACCGTTTTAATATTATAAGGCGGAGGAACTTCCTGTTGAACCTGTGCATTTATAACTATTGGTAATAATAGTATAGCAGTTATATACCTGAGAGTGCTGACAGTTATATTGAACATGTTTGAAATCTTTATATTTTAAAGTGCGTAAATATAATAAATATATAATACAGAAGTATTTATATATAATTGGATACTAACTAAAACTTTTAGTTATTAGTATTATAATAATTAGTTCTTGTAACAAACAGGAATAATTTCACCTTTTGCAAGACAAAACCGCTCTACATCCTGTAGGGTGATTTTTTTGGTATAATCTTCTTCAACCACCCTAAAACCTATAGAGCGAAGTTTATTAAAGTAATCACGCCCGTACACGCGCACATGGTCATACTGACCAAAAATACGCGCCCGCTCTTTTTGGTCGGTTATAGAGTCATCTTCAAAAGTAGTTTCGCGGCTTAAATCCTGTGGTATCTGGAAAATACCCATGCCTCCCGGTTTCATTACTCTGTACAGTTCCTGCATGGCCTTAGTGTCGTCCGGTATATGTTCGAGTACATGATTACATAGTATCAGGTCATAACTGTTATCTTCAAAAGGGAGGTTACATATATCAGCCTTTACATCAGCCAACGGAGAATATAAGTCGGTTGTAGTGTAATCAAGGTTCTTTTGGTTTCGGAAACGCTTATAAAAGGCCTGTTCCGGTGCAAAATGCAGTACTTTTTTAGGTGCAGTAAAAAAATCGGTTTCATTTTGCAGGTACAGCCACAGCAGCCTGTGTCTTTCCAGGGAAAGCGTACTTGGAGACAGTACATTATTACGTTGCTGCCCATAGCCATAAGGCAAAAAACTTTTAAAACTTTTCCCGTCTATAGGGTCGGTATATGTATCGCCTTTTAGTGCTAAAGCTAAAACAGGGCGTATCACATAGCTAAGCCTTATTAATAAAGGGCGGGGAATAGTGTTGAGTATTAATTTAAAAAGTTTTTTCATTTAAGAAATAACAATAGGCTCTCTCCTAAACTCATTTTCCTCATCACTTTCTATGCCTAAAGCTTTATACACATAAGCAAATGTAGAAAGCAGTTCAGGCTTACCATCAACTATCGCTACGTTATGCTCAAAGTGTGCGCTTGGCTTGCCATCCCGCGTAACAATTGTCCAGCCGTCTTTAAGGGTTTTTACGTTTTTAGTTCCCATATTTATCATAGGCTCTATGGCAACTACCATGCCTTCAATAAATTTTTTACCACGCCCGCGCTTGCCATAGTTTGGCATATTAGGGTCTTCATGCATCTTTCTGCCCAGCCCATGCCCTACAAGTTCCCTTACTACGCCATAACCCTCAGCTTCAGTATAGCGTTGTATAGCGTTACCTACATCTTCTACACGGTTGCCCAGCTTAAACTCACGAATACCCACGTAAAGTGACTCTTTAGTAACCTGTAGTAATTTTTTAGTTTCCTCTTCTACTTCGCCAATTTCAAATGTATATGCATGATCGCCATAAAACTCATTTTTTATCGCCCCGCAATCTACCGATACTATATCGCCCTCTTCAATAGGTCTGTTTGTAGGCAGCCCGTGAACTACCTGCTCATTTACACTGGTAAGCAGGGTAGAGGGACAGCCGTATAAGCCTAAAAATCCGGGTACAGCACCATGATCCCTTATAAAGGTTTCGGCAAGTTTATCTAAGTGCAGGGTGGTAACACCGGGTTTTATTTCGGATGCTATCATGCCAAGCGTTTTAGATACTATAAGGGCGCTTTCGCGCATTAACTCAATTTCCTCTCTTGTTTTTGGTATAATCATGCTCTTAATTTTCAGGGGACAAAAGTACAACTTTCCGCCCTAATATCGTAAAAGGGCGAAAAGTGCACGCCAATATGTGTTTACAAAAGGGAATGCCTCGTCATAGCTTCCGGTTGTGGTACACCCATTAAATCCAGAATTGTAGGGGCAATATCGCCCAGTACACCACCATCCTGAATGTGTTTAAGTTCTTTATCAACCAATATAATAGGCACAGGGTTGGTTGTGTGCGCTGTATTGGGACTGCCATCAGGGTTTATCATGGTTTCGCAGTTGCCATGGTCGGCAATTACAATAGTGGTATAATTATTATCGAGTGCTGTTTCTATAACCTGTTTTACACAG
>JBQGDD010000403.1:0-1635 GCA_052038845.1 Dyadobacter sp.
ATGCAAATCTCAAAAAAAAATATTAATTAAACAAATATTTACATTGGTTTAATAAGGTAAAAACTAACATTCTTTAACATTTTTTAAATTATTTTCAATTAATTATACTTAAGTCTGAAAATAAATAGAATGGTTGCGTAGAATATCAAAAAAAAAACATATTTAGCTTTTCACAAACTTTAAATTTAACTTTTATATCAACAAAAAAGGACGGCGAAGTGCCGTCCTTAATGATATATGAATGCAATTTTAGTTTTTGATAATCTTTTTGCTTACTTTAAAAGTATCTGAAGACACGTTTACAATATAAGCTCCCGAACCAAGATTGCTTATATCTAAAGATTGCTCCTGAGATACTGTAATATTTTTTGAAAGCATTATCCTACCCTGTACGTCATATATTTCAACTTTTACTGATTCTGAACCTAAATCTCCAAAAGAAACATTAAGCACATCTTTAGCAGGATTTGGCCAAACACTAATTTTAGAAGCGACTTCATTAGTATTTACACTTCCGAAAGCATTAATACCGCTAACAATTAATGAAAAAGCCTGACTACCACCTACAAGTGTACCTTTATGTCTAACCTCAATAGTATAAGCATCATTTGTTGCAGGGATTTCAATAGCAGTTCCTGCAGCGTTAACAATCTCTATTTTCTCAATATTATCAACAAAGTTATCTTCACGCTCCGGCAGATTATTAACATTAATTCTATTTAACCTCCATGGCTTATATTCAACACTACCCGCTACCTTGATTAATCTTACATCAAGATCATTTACAAGAACCGGAGTAGTTAAATCATTAGTTCCAAAATTAGGATCTCCCGCAGGATCGTTCCACGCAATTGTAACTTTAAGCGGGTTTATACCATCTGCTTTAACCTGTGTAGTATACACACCACCCTGAGCAAGTGTTGTTTCAATAATATTGGCAGACGTATCATTGTTACCAGTAATTACAGCCGCACCGGCTTCAACGTCCAGTATACCCCATCCAACCTGAAAATCAGGACCAATAGGTCCAAATTCAGCAGCTGTATGAGACATAAGAGCTTTTAATGTAGCCGCCCTCATAAAGGTACCATTGTTAAGGTTTTTATAGTGTTGCTGTAACAATATAAGCCCCCCGCTTACTACAGGAGAAGCCATTGAAGTTCCCTGCTGAGGAATATAGTCACTATTACCAGAACTACTGGTTGAATAAACCGAAACACCTTTAGCGGCAATATCCGGCTTAATCCTTCTATCCTCGGTAGGACCAAAATTACTAAAATTAGCTACTGCAACCGGATTAGACATTTGCACCGCTGCAACTGTAATAATATTTTTAGATGTTGCCTGTTGCGTTATAAGTTCTCTACCACCTTTAGTATTAGGATATTGGTTAGGATAAGGCAGGGGAGCCCTATCGTTACCCGCAGCCACTACAGGCTGATAATAAGGGAAAGTATTTGTAATATCATCCCACGACCATGATTCAGTATCATAAGCACCAAACATCCATGCAGGGGCAGCGTTTGCATTTATACCGTATGAATGGTTTGACACTAAAAGACCTTCGCCTGCCCTGGCGGTCATTTCACTAAGATCCTGTCCCCAGTTATGAGCCCAAAGTATGGCTTGTGGCGC
>JBQGDD010000404.1:0-9446 GCA_052038845.1 Dyadobacter sp.
AAAGGTGCTTTTGAGAAGAGAGAAGGTGAAAAACTGACCTTTACCCCTATATTTATGGAAGCGGTAGCAAAAGCACTTAAAGACTTCCCCGGTATGAATATCTCTGTAGATGGTGAATACATCATAAAAAAGAAAAATATAAATCTGGGTATGGCGGCAGCTTTACCTAACGGAAACCTTATTGTTCCAGTTATAAAAAATGCTGACCAGTTAAATATTGTGGGCATGGCTAAAGCGGTAAACGATTTAGGTAACCGTGCAAAGGCAGGCAAACTTAAACCGGATGATACACAGGGTGGTACTTATACGGTAACTAATGTTGGTACCTTTGGCAGTGTGTTTGGTACACCAATTATCAATCAGCCACAGGTAGGTATCCTTGCTCTTGGAGCAATAAGGAAAGTACCTGCTGTTATAGAAACACCTGAAGGTGACTTTATAGGCATCCGCCAAAAAATGTTCCTTTCGCACAGTTATGACCACCGTGTTGTAGATGGTGCTTTAGGAGGATCATTTGTTAAGCGGGTAGCAGAATATCTTGAAGCATTTGATGTTAACAGGGATTATTAATACTGTTGCATATAGATAATTATAGTAAGGGCTGCCATTATGGTAGCCCTTTTCTTTAGTATATTTGTGTAAACCGAGCATTATGAAATTTCTAATCACATTATTTATTATCATATTATTTACAATTGCAGCAACAGGCAATAAAGTTTTTATAGGTGATAATTACCAAATTGAAAAAGATACTATTGCTGAAGTCTGGAGTGAACTAAATTTCAAAAAATCAGGAATAATTAACCGTATGGCTTATGCTGATACGGCAAACTTTATGCATCAGAAAATTTACCCGTGCGCCAGGTGTTTTTTACGCCCTGATGTTGCAGAAGCGGTTGAAAAGGCTAATGAGCTGGCTAAAGAAGAAGGCTTGCAACTTATTATTTATGACTGTTACCGCCCTTACCAGTTTCAGTATAAAATGTATGAAATTGTAAATAACCCAAAGTATGTAGCAGAACCTGGTAAAGGATCTAATCATAATAGGGGGGTAGCGGTAGATTTATCGCTTGCTGATTCAGAAGGCAACCTTTTAGACATGGGTGGAGGGTTTGACGATTTTTCTAAAATATCACATTATAGTGCAAAGGGTTTGTCTAAATCGGCAAGGAAAAACCGCAGATTACTACGCAATATTATGAAAGAGGCAGGTTTTGTGCCTTATGAATATGAATGGTGGCATTTCGACTATAAAAATAAAGATTATCCCGTTGCCGATTTTGTATGGAGTTGTGAGGAATGACTTTGTGAATTTAATATTGTTGAGGGAATAAATTACCGATACTTCTTCTTTATGCAATAATCTAAACCTATATTTGTAATTATACAAATTACAATATGGAACTTAAACTGAACAGGCCTATTTGTTTTTTTGACCTCGAAACAACAGGTACTGATATAAGCAGGGACAGGATAGTGGAAATATCTGTTTTAAAGGTATATCCTAATGGGAATAAAGAAAGCAGGACATGGTTGGTAAATCCTGAAAGACCTATACCGCCACAAACTATAGCTTTTCATGGTATTACAGATGAGAAAGTAGCTAATGAGCCTACTTTTAAAGAGCTTGCTGCTCCTATATATAATATGATAAAAGATTCTGACCTTGGCGGGTATAACTCTGACCGGTTTGATATTCCGCTGCTTGCGGAAGAAATGCTTAGGGCAGGGGTAGATTTTGATATGAAAAACAGGGTGTCTGTAGATGTGCAGACTATCTTCCATAAAAAAGAAGAGCGGACGCTTAGTGCCGCTTACAAGTTTTATTGCGGGCAGGTACTGGAAAATGCACATAGTGCAGAGGCTGATACTAATGCGACTTACGAAATACTTAAATCGCAACTTGACCGCTATGGAGACCTACAGAATGATATAAAAGCACTTTCGGAATTTACTACACGAAAAATAACTGTCGATTTTGCAGGGTTTATTATCCTTGATAAAGATGGCGATGAAATATTTACTTTTGGCAAGCACAAAGGCGCTAAAGTAGAAAAAGTGCTGGAGCAGGAACCAGGATATTTCGGCTGGATACAAAATGCTGATTTCCCGCTTTATACTAAAAAGGTGCTGACTGCAATTAAACTGCGAAAATTAAATAACAAACTGGTTTAAACGCTTTTTATGAAAATAATCTGCATAGGTAGGAATTATGCCAGGCACATTGAAGAGTTAGAAAATGAAAGGCCGGAGGAGCCCGTTATTTTCTTAAAACCAGATACAGCTATTGTGCTGAAAAAATTTCCTTTTGTTATTCCTGAATTTAGCCAGGATGTACACCATGAAGTTGAAGTGTTGGTAAAAATAGACCGGGTAGGTAAGTATATAGATGCAAAATTTGCCCATAAATATTATAATGAAATAGGGTTAGGTATCGATTTTACTGCCCGAGATTTACAGGCTAAACTCAAGGAAAAAGGATTACCTTGGGAAAAAGCAAAAGCATTTGACGGTTCGGCTGCTGTGGGAGAGTTTATCAATAAATCAGAATTTGAATCTGTAGATAATATAAATTTTGAACTTACCAGTAACGGCAATGTTGTTCAGAAAGGAAATACACAGCAAATGCTTTGGAAAATAGATGAAATTATTGCCTATGTATCGCAATACTTCACATTAAAAAAAGGCGATATTATTTTTACAGGAACACCCGAGGGTGTTGCCAGGGTAAACCATAATGATGTGCTAGAAGGTGTTTTAGAGGGAAGAAAATTATTCAGGATACAGGTAAAATAATGGCACTACACTATAACCTCTCTAAAGTTTATGCAATATCTGATAATGATGTTGATTTTGCAAAGCAGATTGTTGTACTCTTTACCGAAGAAGTACCCCCGGAAATACTTAATATAAAAAGCGGCTTAAAAGAAAAAGACTTTAGCAGGGTGTATCATGCTGCACATAAAATAAAACCAACACTCGAGTTGCTGGGTATGGATCTAGCTTATGAAGATGTGCTTGCAATTGAATTATGGAGTAAGGCAAAAGGGAAAAAGAAAGAGATAAAAGAAGTGGTAAAAAGCCTTAAAGAAAAACTGGCACTTGCTTTAAAGGAGTTAAAAAAAGATTATAATCTGTAATATGAAAGCAGCTGTTGTTACTATAGGTGATGAAATATTAATTGGACAGATTATAGATACTAATTCAGGTTTTATAGCCAAAGCATTAGATAAAATCGGGATAGAAGTATATGAAATGCACTCTATAAGTGATAACAGGGAACATATACTTAATACATTATCATCATTACAAAATAAAGTAAATGTGGTTATACTTACAGGAGGGCTTGGCCCAACGAAAGATGATATAACTAAGAAAACACTGTGCGAATATTTTGATGATGAACTTGTCTTAAATGAGAAGATTCTTGCTCATGTAACTAATCTTATAACCAGTGTGATGAAACGGTCGGTTTCTCAAATGAATAAAGACCAGGCTCTTGTTCCTTCTCAATGTACTGTTATGCATAATCAGGTGGGTACAGCACCGGGTATGTGGATGGAACGTGAGAACACAGTATTTATTTCGCTTCCCGGAGTTCCTTATGAAATGAAGCACTTAATGGAGAGAGAGGTAATATTAAGGCTGATTTCAAAGTTTAAAATACATTTTATATTTCACAAAACCGTAATGACATACGGGCAGGGCGAAAGTCTTATTGCCGAACGTATTGAGGATTGGGAAGAAAACCTGCCTGAATTTATAAAACTTGCATACCTGCCAAGTCCGGGCAGGGTAAGGCTACGGCTTACTGCACGCGGTATAGATGAAGGGTTTTTAAAGGAAAGTATTGAGAAAGAAATCCTAAAACTAAAGGGGCTTATAGGAGATATAATTGTAGGCTATGACGAAGACGAAAGCATAGAAACAGTAGTGGGGAGGCTTCTTGCAAAGCAGCAAAAAACCATAGCGGTAGCAGAAAGCTGTACCGGAGGAAAATTAGCTGAAACAATAACATCTGTTCCCGGCTCATCAGCTTACTTTAAAGGAGGTGTAGTTACTTATGCTACTTCATCTAAAACAGAGATATTGGGTGTTGATGCAAGCCTGATTGCGGAGCATAGTGTTGTAAGTGCTCCGGTTGCTGAAGCAATGGCTATACAGGTAAGACGATTGTTTAAAACAGATTATGCTATAGCCACAACCGGTAATGCTGGACCTTCTAAAGGAGATTCTGACGCTGAGGTTGGTAAAGTATATATTGGTTTTGCTACGCCCAACGGTGTTTACAGTGAAGAATTTAACCTTGGTGAACCCCGTGAAAAAGTAATAGGAAGGGCGGTAAATAAAGCACTGGAAAATATTTATAAAGAAATTTTAAAAAACTAATAGTCAGTAGTTGTTTAATATTTTTATTTTTTGTTTCTTTGCACCCTGATTTTGAATAACGATATAAAAGCGAGAAATAATGTCAAGAGTTTGTGCCCTTACAGGTAAGAAAGCGATGGTAGGAAACAATGTTTCCCACGCGATGAACAAGACTAAACGAAAATTTAGTGTTAATTTAGTGAAGAAGCGTTTCTATCTTCCTGAAGAAGACAGGTGGATAACTCTTAGGGTAGCCGCTTCTACTATCAAAACAATTAATAAAAACGGTATTGCTGCAGTTTTGAAAGAAGCTAAAGCTAAAGGGTTTATTAAATAATCCATACCTTATAAATATATTAGCAAGATGGCAAAGAAAGGCAATAGAATCCAGGTAATTTTAGAGTGTACCGAGCATAAAACTTCAGGTGTTCCGGGAACATCAAGGTATATTACTACTAAAAACAAAAAAAACACTCCAGACAGGTTAGAGATTAAAAAGTTTAATCCTATCTTAAAAAGAGTTACTGTTCATAAAGAAATAAAATAATTGAGTCATGGCAAAGAAAACCGTAGCAACTTTACAAACATCTTCAAAAAGGTTAACTAAAGCTATCAAAATGGTAAAGTCACCTAAAACAGGTGCTTATACATTTGTTGAGAGTGTAATGGCTCCTGAAATGGTAGATGAATTTCTTAAGAAGAAATAAGAAATAACAATGATATACGTAAAAAGCTACTTTCCTATAAAGAGAGTAGCTTTTTTATTTTTTATATTTACCGCAAACAGCATATTATAACACTATATGAACTTCTTTAAAAAAATTTTTTCTTCTGAAAAAAAAGAAACATTAGATAAGGGACTTGAAAAAACCAAGACTTCTTTTTTTAATAAGCTTTCTAAAGCTGTAGCAGGAAAATCTAAAGTTGATGATGAGGTGCTTGATAACCTTGAAGAGATCCTTGTTTCTTCGGATGTAGGTGTCAATACTACCTTAAAGGTTATTGAGAGGATAGAAGAAAGGGTTTCCAGGGATAAGTATTTAGGTACTGATGAACTTAACCAAATACTAAGGGAGGAGATAGCCGGGCTGCTATCTGAAACTAACTCTGGTGAGGAAACGGAATTTACCGTTCCTGCTGATAAAAAGCCTTATGTGTTAATGGTAGTGGGTGTAAACGGAGCTGGTAAAACAACTACCATAGGGAAACTTGCATACCAGTTTAAAAAATCCGGGCATAAAGTTGTGCTTGGTGCTGCTGATACTTTTAGGGCAGCAGCTATAGACCAGTTGCAAATTTGGGCAGACCGTGTAGGAGTACCTATTGTAAGACAGGAAATGGGTAGTGACCCGGCTTCTGTAGCTTTTGATACGTTACAGTCTGCTGTAAAGCAAAATGCCGATGTTGTAATTATAGATACCGCAGGACGTTTACATAATAAGGTAAACCTTATGAATGAACTGACGAAAGTAAAGCGTGTTATGCAAAAAGTAGTGGGAGATGCACCACATGACGTATTACTTGTACTGGATGGTTCTACAGGCCAAAATGCTTTTGAGCAGGCAAAGCAGTTTACAGCGGCAACTGAAGTTACTTCGCTTGCTGTAACAAAGCTGGACGGAACAGCTAAAGGGGGTGTTGTTATTGGTATATCTGACCAATTTAAGATACCTGTAAAATATATTGGTGTTGGTGAAGGGATTGAGGATTTACAGGTGTTTAATAAATATGAATTTGTAGATTCTTTTTTTAAATAATAACTTAAATCATTTTAATGAAAAAAATTACATTACTTATCTGCCTAACAATTTTTACTTTAACCGCGTATTCCCAAAAAACACAAAGTGGTTATTATATTAACTCTTCTAACCAAAAAATAACCGGAGAGTTTATGGAAGGTGACTTTTTTAATCCTAATGCCTTAAGATTTAAAGCTGCCGGCAAATCATTTGAAAAACTTGACATTGACAATACTATTGAGTATGGTATTGCTGATGATTACAAATTTATAAAAAGAACATTACTAGTTGACAATTCTAATTTAAACATAAATCAATTAAGCCAAAACAGGGATCCTAACTGGGTGCAGGAAACATTATTTCTGAATGTGATTGTTGAAGGTGATGCATCGTTATATTCATCTAAATATAATGGAGTTCAAAAATTCTTCTACAGTGTAGGTGCAAAAGGTATAGAAGCTAAGCAACTGGTTTATAAACAGTATATGTCAAGAGGTAGTTCTACTTCTTATGCTGTAAAAGATAATAACGAGTATAAACAACAGTTGTATGTTGATTTGCGTTGTCCTGAAGATAAGCCTATTGATGATTTTTTGGCTTTAAGCTATGATATAAAAGACTTAAAGAAAATATTTACAGGTTATAACTCATGCGCTAAGTCTGATCATATTGTATATGATAATAAAACAGGCAATAAGCTTAAAATTAATTATACTGTTTTTGCTGGTTTGCATAGTACGAGTTTTAGTACTGCATTAACTGATACTAAAGATAGTAATATTACATTTGGTGTCGGCTTTGAATTAGGAGTTGTTCTTCCTTCTCAAAAATTCGGACTTTTTTTAAGAGCTGAATATGAAAGTCTGTCAGCACAAGCTTCTCGTAGTGTTAGAATAAGTGAATGGTATGGTGATGTTACTAGGAATTATAATATTGATGCCAACTTGATGAATTTCTCTATAGGTCCTAGATATTTTTTTAGTATATCTGAAAAAAGCAAATTATATATAGATGCAGGGCTACAAATGACTTTTCCTGTTTCTAATAATGATTATTTTGTTGGTGATGATTATATCTTCCCTTTGGGAAGTGCATTTTCGATAACAGGTGGAGTAGGTTACTCGCTTAATAACAAGTTTGGTATTGAACTACGGTCTGATACAAATAGAGATTTATCTGGAGGTTCGATAAAATTTGATTATACAAGAATTGGACTTAATTTAAGATATACTATTAATTAAAGTTTATGAGAATTTAAAAGCACGGCTGTTAATTGTAAGTTAACAGCCGCTTTTTATGTAAATTATTTTTCTGTTAACAAGATTGTCCGAAAAAAACAATTGGGAAGTTGAGAATACTTAAATATGAAACAGATAGTTTCTGTAATGGAGTATAGACAGGCAACAATTATTTATAAAAATAAATCCTCATATTTACTGTAACTACTGATGAGCAGGTATGGAAAGGATGATAGGGCAATAATGATAAATAGTATGGCTAACTTTTAAATAACCTTTTTGTTGATATCCATTTCAAATAGTATTTATATATTTTATACTTTTAACGGTAATTAATAAGTATAAATTCACACCAAAATTATGTATATATGAAAAAAATATCTACTCTAATTATTTGTATTCTTACATATACTCTAAATGCTCAAGATAATACTTCGCATTCTGCACAAAGTATAAGGCCGCACACGCTGTCAGTAAATGGTATGCTGTCTGACCCCAGTCAGTTTGGCTTGTCTTACGAGTTTTCAGGATTTACACTTCATCCTGAAAAGAGCACCAATATAGTTAATATCTCCTATGCGCTTATGAATTATGAAGCAGGCCCTGTAGATGTTAATGGCCAGGGGCTTGCCGTCGAATTAGGGCATAAAAGTTATTATAGTAAAGAGCATCCTTTTACAGGATTTTATACGGCTAATTATCTTTCTTACGGTAATGTGAGGTTTGAAGAATCATTTTTCTTAGGAAGTTTCAAAGGAACATACAGTTATTTTTCTTTCTTTAATCCGGAGGTAGGCTATAAAATTGTTTTAGGAAACTTTGTTTTAGACCCCTTTATTGGAGCTATGTGGAAAATAGAAATTAAAGGCAGGGGCGATATAGATAATAAAAATGTAAATGTATGGGCTCCAAGAGCCGGAGTAAAAATTGGTTATAATTTTTAATATATGAATTACACAGAATTAGAAAATAATTTTGAATGTGCATGCCAAGATGTAATAAAAGATCTGTCAAAACAGTACAAGTCAGAATATGAGGCTGGAGGTCCGGGTAAAATAGAAGTCTTTTTCGACCTTATTAAAACTGAGTTTGAGAAAGTGGAAGCAAACTTTGTAGAAAAAAATAAAATAGAAAATGATAGAGAAGCAATAAAGCGTATAAGAGCAATAGCTAAATCATATGCTAAAAAATGTGTTATAAGTTATGGAAATTTGAAAACATAGCTTTTAACAAAAAGAAATATAAAGTTGTTATTGTTAATTTAATTTTTTTAAAAGAAAAAAAATTAAATATGTTAATATAATTTTTATATATTTGCCGCCTTAACAAAAATAACCTTATAAAAAATGAAAAAAATCATTACAATTATTACGCTATTTGTGGCAGTATCTTCTTTTGCACAGTTAAAAGTTACAGATGGAAATACAGTAGCGCAACAAACTAAAATAGGTGAGGTAGGTCCTTTTGGGCTTCCTTATAATGCACGTATTGTCAAGAATGGTGATAAATGTATTCTTTCTTATAAAGATCTTACATTCAAAACTATCGACAGATATGAGTCATTTGAATTCAATTATTCAGATCTTGATGCTTTATACGAGCTATTAAGTGATGTAAAAGATAAAGAAGGAACATCTCAGACTGTTGAATTTGAAAATGGAGATGTTATTGTAATTAACTATAATAAAACTATGGGTAAAGTATATCCTTATATATACCATAACAAGTATGATAAAAGTATACAATTACCTTTTTTAAACCATAAACAAATTAATAAGCTATTCGGAAAGAAATAATAACTTATTTGAAACATTTTTTAACCGCTTAAGTGTTGCTTAAGCGGTTTTATTTTATAGTAACCTCAAATTATTATTATTTTCAAAAAAACTTCCCCCTCCAACTCGTGTCATTTCAATAGGTTAATAAAAAGTTAAGAAAAAGAATAAAAAAAGATGTGATAAAAATTTGGAAAGTTGGAAAAGGATACTACTTTTGCACCCGCATTAGCAAACAAGTTCATCGACATACAGACAAGCAATAAGCCCTTTTAAGGAAAGACAGCAAAGCCGATAACGCCATGCAGCCTTCCAAAAAGAAAGCA
>JBQGDD010000405.1:0-2713 GCA_052038845.1 Dyadobacter sp.
CCAATTACTCTTTTTGCTCAGAGTGATTGCCCGGATGCAATAATTGTATGCAGTAACAGCAACTATTCCGGGTTAAACGTAACTGGTCCTGGTGTACAGGAATTAAGCTTTGCTAACGCCTGCAGCAGTTTTGAACATAAGAGTATCTGGCTAAAAATTCTGGTAAAAGATGGGGGCACCCTTGGTTTTACCCTTACTCCTGAATCAAGTAATTTAGTAGTCGATTTTGATTTTTGGCTTTTTGGACCCAATGTAACCTGTGGCAACCTTGGTACAGCAATACGCTGCTCTACAACTAACCCTTTAGCTGCAGGTCTGGATTATAATACGACCGGTATGAATGATACAGAAACGGATGTTTCTGAAGGACCCAGTGCAGATGGCAACAGTTTTGTGCAGTGGATTGAGGCTGAAGATAATGATGTTTACTATCTTATAATTGACAGGCCTCATGGTGCGTCAAACTTTTTTCTTGAGTGGACAGGAAGTGCAACGTTTCATGATATTCCGCAATTTTTAAATCCCGATGATATTTCTTTAGATATAAGCCAGTGCGACAATGACGGGGTGTTTGATGAACGTCACCTATTTGACCTAACAGTTTATAATGAAATGTTTTTAGGCAACCAAACTCATGTAGATATAACTTTTCATTTAAACCTTAATGATGTAACTATTGGGGAGAATGAGATTGAAAACCCTGAAAGCTTTACTAACACGCTAAATCCGCAAACTGTATATGTAAGGATGACAAACACAGTTACCGGCTGCTACAGCACAGAAACATTTGTTATAAATGTAACCACAGATGTTTTACAGGCAGGCAGTATATCACTTTGCGATACAGAGAGTGATGGTTTTGAAGTTTTTGACCTCTCTGTGAACGATGATACAATTGCTGTTAATAATGAGCCGGTTGCTTACTATGCATCATTACAGGATGCACAAAACGAAGACAACCCAATTGGACCTTTACATCAAAATGCATTTGCTTATCAAAGTCAGGATATTTGGGCAAGGACTTATGATAGTGCTTCTGGATGTCCCGTTTTTGCTTCTTTTCCTATTAATTTAATTGCACTGCCAAATTACACCTCCGCAAATGGTTTTCCTGATGATATAAACAAGTGTAATGATAGTTTTCCTTTTAATCTGACAATATATGAAAGTACTATTGCAGGAAATGAAGAGGATTTCGAATTTAAATACTATGAAAGCAGCCAGGATATTCCTAATGAAAATTATATAAATAACCCGCAGGCTTACAACAGTACTGCAAACCCCCAAACCATTTATGTACATATTACTAACACGGTAACAGGCTGCGATGCTACATACACTTTTATAATAAATACGGCTGATGTAACCCTGCAACAGCCTGAAGACATCTTTATTTGTGATGATAACCAAAACGGACTGCATAACTTCAACCTTGCCATAAATGACAATATTGTAAATAACGGTAACCAGGCAACAATAAGTTATCATGGTACAGAAAATGATGCTAATAATAACACAAATGCCATAGGCCCTGTATATCAAAATGCACAGCCGTATCAGCCACAGGTTATTTGGACACGTATAACTATGGCTGACTGTTATGCTATCTCCTCATTTACAATAGGAATTATACCATTGCCTGAAATCAGCAATCCTGATAATAGTAACCTTACTATCGAAAAGTGTGATAGTGATGGTACGGATGACGGTTCAACATCATTTGATTTGACGGTACACGAAACAATATTAATTGCAAATCAGCCCGATACTGAATATTTATATTATGCAGGTTTACAAGATCTTGCTGATGGAAATTTAATTACCAATCCTGCTTTATACAATAACACATCCAATCCGCAAACTATTTATATACAGCTATACAATACTGTTACCGGATGCTATGGAGAAGCAGTGCCTTTCACTATTGAAGTAGTTAATACCATAACTGCCGGCACTCCCCCTGACCTATGGCTTTGTGATTCAGATAATAACGGAATACAGTTTTATAACCTTCAGGATAATAATGATGCAGCCACAAACTTTAATCCATACCAGTCGGTTACATACCACGCTTCGCTTCAGGATGCTGAAGACGGAACCAACCCCCTACCCGCACTTTACGGTAACCAGCAGCCGTATATACCACAAACTATATGGGCAAGAATAGAAAGTACCGAAGGTTGTATTGGCTACGCTATAACATCATTTACATTAAATATATACCCGCTAAATGCTTTTGATTTTACTTTAGAAACTTCAGATTTCAGCATATATAATAATAGCATACATATTAATATACAAAATCCTGAAAACTACGAATTTTCTATTGACGGCTTTATTTATAATGATGTAAATTATTACAATAACCTTACCCCTGGCATATATACAGTTTATATAAGCTCTAAAGATGGCTGTAAAAGTATTTCGCAGGAAGTGGCA
Source organism: Dyadobacter sp. (assembly GCA_052038845.1). Classification (GTDB taxonomy): domain Bacteria; phylum Bacteroidota; class Bacteroidia; order Flavobacteriales; family Flavobacteriaceae; genus Flavobacterium. The sequence continues at coordinate 2,440 of JBQGDD010000405.1, forward strand.
TTACTTAACTACCCTAAATTTTTCAGCCCTAATGGAGACGGGGTAAACGAGTACTGGAACATACATTACATCCGTTTTTTCCCTGATGCTTTAGTTTATATTTTTGACCGTTACGGTAAACTTATTAAAAGCTACAGGGGCAGCGATTATGGATGGGACGGCACTTTTAACGGAGCAAACCTGCCCGCTACAGATTACTGGTTTCTTGCCAAATTTAAAAGTGGAAGAGAAATTAAAGGGCATTTTGCCCTGATACGTTAGAAATATTATATTT
>JBQGDD010000406.1:0-13362 GCA_052038845.1 Dyadobacter sp.
TTGCACTCATAAACAACACTAATTAATATTTTATCTTCATGAACAATAATGTGTTATACGAAAAAGAACTTTCCTTTCAGTCAGACAGGAGGAGAGCTGGTGTAGAATTCATTAAAATAGTCAGCGACCTGTGGTATGACAAGTCTATAGAACTGGTACTTTTCAGGAACCAGCTTATCGACAGGAATGTGAGCGATATTATTAACCTGCACGAATACGCAGGGGAATTTGTACAGAAGCCTATAAATATTTTTGATTCGGTAGAAATAGCAAGAGCTATTTTAGCATTAGATTTACCACCTGCACGTATAGACATTGGCAAGCTAACGTATGAGTATCATCTTGAAGATGATAAATATAACGATGCTACCGCTTTTGTTCATGACAAACTTAAAGACGCTAAGGCAAGCAAAAATATACAGCCTAAAGATGTTGTACTTTATGGCTTTGGGCGTATCGGGCGTATTTTAGCCCGCGAAATGATGTCTAAAATAGGCAAAGGCACACAGCTAAGGTTAAGGGCTATAGTTGTACGCGATAAAAGCGATGCTACATTACTGGAAAAAAGAGCTTCGTTATTACGTTATGATTCTATTCATGGCGATTTTCAGGGTTCTGTAATAGCTGACCCGGAGAATAACGCACTTATAATTAACGGTACAACCGTACACATAATAAGCGCAGGAGCACCCGAAGATATAGATTACACAGCATACGGCATTAACGATGCCCTTGTTATAGACAACACAGGAGCATTTACTACAGAGGAAGCACTTAAACGCCACATGACCTCTCCGGGTGTTGAAAAAGTATTACTTACTGCACCGGGCAAAGGAGTACCAAATATTGTATATGGCGTAAACCATAACGAACACTCTCCTGAAGATGTAGATATTTATTCGGCGGCATCATGTACTACCAATGCTATTACCCCTATACTTAAAGCGGTGGAAGATACTTTAGGCGTTGTAAAAGGTCACCTGGAAACCATCCACGCCTATACTAACGACCAGAACCTGGTAGATAACATGCACAAAAAATACCGCCGTGGCAGGGCTGCAGCACTTAACATGGTTATTACCGAAACAGGTGCAGGAAGCGCAGTTGCAAAGGCACTGCCATCGTTAGCAGGAAAATTAACTAGTAACGCTATACGCGTGCCTGTACCAAACGGATCGCTTGTGGTACTTAACCTTGAGGTTGAACGTGGTACTACAGTAGCTGAGGTTAATGATATTATGAAACACTACGCGCTGGAAGGCGAACTGGTAGAACAGATACGTTACTCTATGAATAATGAGCTGGTATCCTCTGATATCGTGGGTACAGCACAGCCTGCTATTTTTGACAGTAACGCTACCATAGTTAGCGGAGACAGCAAAAACATTGTACTATATGTATGGTATGATAACGAGTATGGCTACAGCCACCAAGTTATTCGCCTTGCCAAGTACATTGCTAAAGTAAGAAGATATACCTACTATTAATAAGATAGATGCGGACAGGTGCGGTAACACGCAACTGTACAGGATCCGGCTCGTAATTGGGCCGGATTTTTTTATATATTTATCAAAACTAAATTTATGAATATTACTTATTTACTTGGTGCTGGTGCCAGTTATAATTCCTTGCCTGTCGTAAATCAAATTAATGATAGATTAAAAGAGTTTAAGTCTATATTAACTCCTAGTATCCCTTTTCCAAACTTCACACCTCAATCAGGAAAACGTATCGATAAATATTTATTAAATTACGGCAATGAAAAAATTGAAAGCTCATCAAAACATATCAAGAAAGATATGCTGAATGAAATGAGAGAAGCTGTCCAATGGCTTATTGATGAAAATAGTAAACACTTTAGTATTGACACTTTTGCAAAAAAGTTATATCTGCAAAAAGAATTTCAATTATTACAAAAACTCAAAATAACACTTTGCTGTTTTTTCGTATATCTCCAGAATGATAGTTTAGACAGTCGATATGATAGCTTCTTTGCTTCAGTATTAGACAACTTAAGAGACTTACCAAATAATCTAAAATTCCTATCTTGGAATTATGACTACCAATTGGAAAAAGCATTTTCAAACTTTGTGCTTAATCAAAATTTACAATCTAATCAAAACGCATTGAATGTTTGCTCAAAAGGCATTAAATCTTCAGATAGCAATTTGATAAATAAATTTTCAGTTTTCAAACTTAATGGAACAACATCTTTACTTAACAATGGTCAGAATATTAACATCTTAGATAATCTCAATGAAGATGATGATGTCTTATTCGATAATATCATTACTTATTATTATTTTGCTATCTACCATAAAATTCCTCTGACGTTATCCTTTGCTTGGGAAGCAGACAGTAATAACTATATAAACTCAGTTACAGAATGTATAAAGAATACAGATATTTTAATTGTAATCGGCTATTCTTTCCCATTCTTTAATCGTAAAATTGACCAATATTTATTAAACAATATGGCACAATTAAAAAAAATATATATTCAGGATCCAAATAATGCCGAATCTATACAAGAAAGGCTTGAATCTATTTTGGAGGAGGATAAATTAAATACAATCAAATTTAGCCAAGTGAAAATGGTCGACCAGTTTTATATACCGTTTGAATTTTAAAAAATGAGCCAGCAACTATATTATTCATTATAATGAAATGAATAATCAAGATTGCCACGCTCCATTGCATTACGCTCGCAATGACAGTCTTTCGTATTCTCAAACCTTTATAGCCATTGCGAGTAAAAATGACGAAGCAATCTTATTAATAATTATTAAAATCAATATTAAATATAGATTTCTATAATAATTTTATATTTACATTTCAATGCATTTAAACCTGTTATTACTCGCTATCTACTTGATATTAGAGCGTCGGATTGTGGTTCCGATGGTCACTATAGATTAGTTTTGATATTTCGGTATATAGAGCACAATATTTATTATAAAAAACTCCCAACCTTTCGGCTGGGAGTTATCTGATCATATAATATAATAGAGATTATATCTCTACTTCGCCCCTGCTTGCCGCAGCAATAAGGTTAAGTGCGCTACCGGCTACAAACCAGCCTATCTGGCCTTTGTTGTAGGTATGGTTAGTAAGTATAATATCTTTAGAGCCATCATCATGTATTACCTCAAGCGTTAACTGCTTGTTAGGCGCAAAATCTTTAAGGTCGATAAAGTTAAAGGTATCGTTTTCCTGTATTTTGTCATAATCAGCCTCATTATCAAAAGTAAGCGCAAGCATACCCTGTTTTTTAAGGTTGGTTTCGTGAATACGTGCAAACGATTTTACCAGTACAGCCCTTACACCCAGGTGCCTTGGTTCCATAGCAGCATGCTCTCGCGATGAACCTTCGCCATAGTTATGGTCTCCCACAACAATACTTGGTATTCCCGCAGCTTTATAAGCACGTGCAGTATCTGGCACAGCACCATATTCGCCAGTTACCTGATTTTTAACATTATTTGTTTTTTGATTATAAGCGTTTACCGCGCCTATAAGCATATTGTTTGATATATTATCAAGGTGACCACGAAAACGTAACCATGGGCCTGCCATAGAAATATGGTCGGTAGTACATTTACCAAATGCTTTAATAAGCAACTTAGCGCCCATTATGTTTTCGCCATCCCAGGGCTGGAAAGGAGCAAGTAACTGTAAGCGCTCAGACTCTTCGCTTACTTTAACCTGTACTTTAGAACCGTCTTCGGCAGGAGCCTGATAACCTGCATCTTCTACATCAAATCCCTGAGGTGGAAGTTCGTTACCTGTTGGCTCATCAAACATTACCTCTTCGCCATCTTCATTAATCAGTTTGTCCGTAAGTGGGTTAAATCCTAAATCTCCCGCAATAGCAAGAGCAGTTACCAATTCCGGCGAACCTACAAATGCAAGGGTATTTGGGTTACCATCGGCACGTTTAGAGAAGTTCCTGTTAAACGAGTGAACAATGGTGTTTCTTTCTTCTTTTTCTGCACCTTCCCTATCCCACATACCAATACATGGTCCGCAGGCGTTAGCAAATACTGTAGCGCCAATTTTATCGAAAGTGTCAATAAAGCCATCACGCTCTATAGTATAACGCACTAATTCAGAACCCGGTGTTATAGTAAACTTAGCTTTTGGCTTAAGGTTTTTATCTGCCGCCTGTTTTGCCAACGATACCGAACGTGAAATATCTTCGTAAGAAGAGTTAGTACACGAACCTATAAGACCTACCTGAATATTTAGAGGCCAATCGTTCTTAACAGCTTCTTCCCTCACTTTAGATATAGGCGTAGCTAAATCCGGAGTAAAAGGTCCGTTTAAGTGTGGCTCAAGCTCAGAAAGGTTTATTTCAATAACCTGATCAAAATATTTTTCAGGATTTGCATATACTTCTTTATCAGCAGTAAGGTACGCAGCTACTTTTTTAGCTTCATCTGCTACGTCTGCCCTGTTGGTAGCACGCAGGTAACGATCCATAGAATCATCATAACCAAAAGTAGATGTAGTTGCACCTACTTCGGCACCCATATTACAGATAGTCCCTTTACCTGTACAGGACATAGCCTCTGCACCTTCGCCAAAATATTCTATAACAGCACCAGTACCACCTTTTACAGTAAGAATACCAGCTACTTTTAGGATAACGTCTTTAGGAGCCGTCCATCCTGATAATTTTCCTGTAAGTTTTACACCTATAAGTTTTGGGAATTTAAGCTCCCATGCCATACCGCTCATTACATCTACCGCATCGGCACCACCTACACCAATGGCAAGCATACCTAAACCACCTGCATTTACAGTATGAGAGTCAGTACCAATCATCATTCCACCCGGAAATGCATAGTTTTCCAGCACTACTTGGTGAATAATACCTGCACCCGGTTTCCAGAACCCAATACCATATTTGTTAGAAATAGACGAAAGAAAATCAAAAACCTCATTGCTCTGCTCTTTAGCACGTTTTAAATCGGTTTTAGCATCAACTTTTGCCTGTATTAAGTGATCACAGTGTACTGTTGTTGGTACAGCAACTTTAGCTTTACCAGCATGCATAAACTGTAATAATGCCATTTGCGCTGTTGCATCTTGGCAGGCTACCCTGTCGGGAGCAAAATCTACATAGTCTTTACCTCTTGTAAAAGACTGTGAAGGTGTACCCTCCCAAAGGTGTGAATATAAAATTTTCTCCGAAAGTGTAAGCGGACGGCCAACCAGTTCGCGTGCCTTGTCCACACGTTCGGCCATATTTTCATACACTTTTTTAATCATTTCGATATCAAAAGCCATAGTAAATATATTAATGTTCGTTTGCAAAAAGTCCGTAAATTTACTAATTCTTAAATCAATTAAAAAATTTTTAGGGTTTCTTTAAATTCAGACGATTATTATTTATAAACGTTCTACTTTACTATAAATAATACAATAATATTAAGAACTTATTACTTTATTTTACGAATTCTCAAAATATTGATTTTATATTGCTAAATTGTAAATAATTAACACCTGCTATTATAAATACATAATTTAAGCAAATGCCTCAAAACAACAAAGCAGAGCTATAATAGCTCTGCTTTGTTGTTTTTCATAGATTATTAGTAGGTAACCGTAAATACACTTTCCTTATAATCATTCTCTGCTTTAATATATTTAAATATCATAAAACCGGACATTATAGCAGTAATAGTAAACAATATTCCATAAAAGTTAACAAGCAGCATAGATTCGCTTGTAACAATATCGGTAAACTCCCCTATTACATTTACCACCATAAATAATGAGATACTCGCTATGGCGGACCCATAAAAAATACCGGCAACACGGTTTTTATAAATTAGCTGTAAAAACAACAGCCATGTAGCAAGGAGTGCTACATAATTAATACTCCCATCAGTAAAGAAGTCATCCGATGCCCAATAAAGCCCCAGTACTATAAAGAAAGCTTCCGGTAAAGTTTTTAGTATGTTTTTCATAATTTTTCAGTTGTGAAACAAATATATAATTAATATTATATGAATTTTATTATCAACAATAAAATTTTATCAACTACTTCTTAACAAAGTCGCAATACAGCACAGTATCAAACAATATGCCGATTTAACTTTTATTTATGTTAAAACAACTTTTTAATTATCATTTCTTCGCTTATACCTTCAGCATCAGCCTTGTAATTTTTAATGATACGATGCCTCAAAATACCTGTAGCCACCGCCTGAACATCCTCAATATCCGGTGAATACTTACCATTCATTACAGCGTGGGTTTTTGCAGCCAGTATTAAATTTTGAGAAGCCCTGGGTCCTGCACCCCAGTCAAGGTATGTGTTTACATAATCATTAGCTAAAGTATTACCCGGCCTTGTTTTCCCAACAAGGGTTACAGCATACTCAATAACATTATCAGCTACAGGAACTCTCCTTATTAAATGCTGAAAATCTGATATTTCCTGTGCAGTAAATAAAGGGTTAACTTTTACAGAAACATCAGCAGTAGTACTTTTTACAACCTGTACCTCTTCGGCAAAGGTTGGGTACTCTAATTTAATTGCAAACATAAACCTGTCAAGCTGTGCTTCGGGTAACGGATATGTACCCTCCTGCTCTATGGGGTTTTGTGTGGCAAGTACAAAATAAGGCAATGCCAGTTTATAATGATGCCCCGCTACTGTTACCGCCTTTTCCTGCATAGCCTCTAAAAGAGCTGCTTGGGTTTTGGGTGGGGTACGGTTAATTTCATCTGCTAAGATAATATTAGAGAAAATAGGTCCTTTTATAAATTTGAATTGCCTGTTCTCATCGAGTATTTCACTCCCTAATATATCAGACGGCATAAGATCTGGCGTAAACTGAATACGTTTAAACTCTAATCCGAGAGCCTGAGAAATAGTATTAACCATAAGGGTTTTTGCCAAACCGGGTACACCCACAAGTAAAGCGTGCCCACCAGAAAATATACTGAGTATTATTTGGTTTACAACCTCGTCCTGCCCTACTATTACTTTTGCAATTTCATTTTTCAGTTCCTTTTGTTTCTGTACTAAGTTCTGTATAGCTGCTACGTCTGACATATGTAGTTATTTATGATACATTAAAAAATAAAGCTAAGGAAAATTCCTTAGCTTCAAACTTAAAAAATATTTTTATTCTTTTACAGATAATTACTGGCTTTACACAAATTTATTTTACCCAATTATTAGCAAATTCACAATCGTGGTAACTACTATTTACTTTAGTATAAGTAGCTTTAATTTTTTCTTCGCTCCACTTTGCAATGGCTTTAATCTGCTTTTCCTTTAAAGCCAATTCCTTAATTTTAAGGTAGTCTTTAGAGTAATCAGCCGTATGCTCATCATAACGGTTCATAACCTTCATTATCTTCCAGCTCTTCTGCCCTCTCTGGTCTTCATCAAGTATTGGTCTGGAAACCTCATCATCCTTAAGGTCGGAAACCTGGCTGTATAGCGAAGGATCCATTTTTGTAAGCTCAAAACGGGTTTCAAGGCTTCTTGGGTTCATTAATAAACCGCCACTGTTACGGGTCTCCTTCTCGTCAGACTCTGCTCTTGCTGCATCGGCAAAAGTAATTTCGCCATTTATAATTTTCTCCCTTATAGCCTTTATCTTTGTTTCGGCAGCTTTAAGTGCTTCAGGTGTTATTCTTGGCGACATTAAAATGTGCCTTACATCCAGCTCCTGTCCTCTTATTTTTTCTACATATATAAGGTGGTAACCATACTCGGTTTCTACAGGTTCAGATATTTCTCCTTCGTCAAGACTGAAGGCAGCATCCTTAAATTCTTTCACAAAAGAAGTTTTCCTTGTCATTTTGTAATAACCGCCACTGGAACTTGAACCTGGGTCTTCTGAATACAGCACTGCCTTACTGTAAAAACTTGCACCGTCAAGAACCTCCTGCTTAATTTCTTTAAGCCTGTCAATAACTTTTTGCTTTTCAGCCTGAGATATTTCAGGCTTAATAACAATCTGTGCTACTTCCATTTCTGCCCCAAAAACAGGTAAATCCTCACCTTTAAATTTAGAAAAGAATATTCTTGACTCCTCAGGTGTTATCTCTACTGCATCAACAATCTTTTTTTGCATCTGCTCTGTAAGCTTTTGTGTTTTAATCATTTCATAAAGCTCTGCCCTGAATGTTTCAATATTTTTCTTTTTAAAATATTTTACCATTTTTTCTTCAGAACCTATCTGCTCTACAAAGTAATTAATCTGCCTGTCCATAAGCTCATTTACCTCATCATCCCTTACAATAATACTGTCCTGTATTGCCTGATGTGCATAAAGCTTATCCTCCATTAATTTACCAAGCAGCTCACATCGTGATATCTCGTTAATTGGTACATTCTGTGCCTGCAACTCCCTGTACATAAGGTCAATATCAGAGTCGAGTACTACATAGTCCCCAACAACAGCTATTATGCCGTCAACTTTAAGTTTTCCCTGCTGTACAGGTTTTACTTTCACGCTGTCAGCACTTTCATCCGTAATAATTTCCTGTGCGGCGCACAGGTTTAAGCCTGTTATAAAAGCAAGCATAAACAGGCATATCCTGTTATTTATAAACTTCATATTTATTATTTTTAATCGCATCATCCGTTATTTCTTTTTCAAGCTTTTTTATTAACTCCAGTTTCCTGTTATTTATTATAAGCTGCTTTAATGTTGGCCTGATATACTCATAGGGCGAAATCTGGTTTTTGTCCAGCACTTTTGCTACCTTAACAAGATAAACATCTGTAGAATCAGGATACTGATATGACAGGTTATTGCTGATATATTTATCCCTGTTATCAGGCTTTATAAAAGGCAGCTTTGCATATATCTGGTTCATATCTACCCACGTAGTATCATTAAAGGCAAAACTCTTAAACTGTATAGACATATCAGTTAACGCTTTAGTGTCTTTTTTATTTCCGCTTAAAAAACTGTTTTTTATAGAAGAAAAACGCGGGTGGTCTTTATCAAGTTTTAAATACCTGAGTTTAACAAGCGATTCTGTTGTCCTGAAATTTTCTTTGTTATCTGTATAATACTGCTTTATCTCAGCATCAGTTACAGATGTATCAACACTCCTTTTTACCAGTTCTTCAATATATGCCTTAGTATATAAGTCTATCTTATACTGCCTCACCAAATCATTATACTCCTCCTGCCTTTCTTTACTAAGGTTAAATTCAGCAGCGTCATACATCAGCTTTTGGCTCGCCCAACGGTCAATATAGTTTCTTACTATAGCGACACTGTCTTCCTTAGAAACCCCCTCCGGAACAATACCCCTCAATTCAGCCGGGTAAAGGTAACTGTCATTTACCCTTGCTAAAGCATCTGTATCCTGGTCTTCCTTAAAGTTAAAGTAACTACAGGAAGAAACAATAAAAAAAATGCTTAACAAAAATAATGACTTTCTTATCATTATTGGTTCAACTGTTTTTTAACTTTTTGAAATGCGGCATCATTAACCTTAACAGTAAACTCCTTTTTAAGGCTTTCTCCCCATGTGCTTTCAAGATACTGCTGGTAGTCGTTAATAACCTTGCCCTTAGCCTCATCTATAGTTTTAGGAGCCGCCGGCATTAAACTTTCAGTTTTAACTACATAATAGTATTTATCTGAAGATATAATATCTGACACCCCGGTTTTCCATAAATAACCTTTAGGCAGTATGTCGCTGTCTTTTTCAAACATGCCAGACTTTTCCATAACATTTACCTTATTGTCTGTATTTAGCTTCTCTTTTATAAATCCGGCATCTTTACCCTGCTCAAGATATTCTTTTACCTTTACCATAACACCCCTGTCGGTAGATGAAAATACATCTGCATTAACCCTGTCATTCCACCTGTATTTATCTGTATTCTGGCTATAATACTGCTGCAATCCTAATGTGTCTTTTTTGGCTTTATCCCAAATTTCTTTTTCCATCAGGTCAAAAAGCAGTAATCCGTCACGGTACTCTTCCATAACTATGCCAAACTCAGGAAACTCGTTTTCAAGGTTATCGTTATAATAAGCATTAAGCTGCTCATCCTTAAACTTGTCCAAAAGTACATCTGCCTGCCTTGATACCGGCTTTACTTTAAACCCTGCCCTTTGCTGTGCATTTACAAAATCGAGGTATGCCTTTGCTGTTATTACCTTGTCATTATTTACAGTCATTAAAGTCTGCTTTTCAAAATCATCAGCATTTGAAGGAAGTTGCCACGACTGTGTATAGATGTTATCATCTAAAACCGCTACAGCATTTTTATACGCCTTATCATCCGTTTTTACAGTATATTTTTTTCTCAGCTTCTCTGTCATAGAAGTAGCGATAAGCTTAGAGCGGTCATCCCTGCCTATCCTGTTTTCAAAATCAGCCTTTACGTCTTCAAATGGCTTTCTTGGATACTTTTCTGTAAGTTTTACAATATGCCAGCCGAATTGTGTTTCAAACGGAGCAGAATATTCTCCTGGTGTATTTAGTGCAAAAGCATGGTCTTCAAATTCAACAGAAGTCAGCTCTCCTGAACTGAATCTTGATAATTGCCCACCGTCAGCCGCGCTTGATTTATCCTGAGAAAACTGCTTTGCAAGGCTTGCAAAGTCTTCTCCCTGCTTAAGTTTCTGGTAAATTTCGTTAATAGTAGTCTTAGCCTTTGCTTCTTCAGCCGGGTCTTCTTTCCTCGGCTTCATAATCATTATATGTGCTACAGAAATATCTCCCCTGTTATCCCTAACATTATTTACTTTTATAACATGGTAGCCAAAACGGCTCCTTACAGGTTTTGAAACCTCCCCTTTAGCAGTAGTATATGCTCCGGATTCAAAAGGGTAAACCATCCTGAAAACAGAAAAATATCCTAAATTACCCTGGTTTTCTTTTGCCGATGGGTCTTCAGAATATTCCTGCGCAAGTTTGCCAAAATCTTCTCCGGCAATTGCTTTGTTTCGAACTTCAACTGCTTTGTTATAGGCCTTCAGGGTGTCTGCCGGTGCAGCATTTTCATCTACCAAAAACAGTATGTGCGATGCATCAATCTCTTTAGAGGAACGCTGGTATGCTTCATTAATAAGCTCTTCAGTAACCTTTGTATCCGTCAGGTAGTTTTTAGAAAGCTGGTTTCGGTAGCTTTTTAATTCTCCCTGATACCTTTTGTTTTCCTGTAGCCCAAGTTTATTAGCCTTATTAACTTTTAGCTTATAGCCAATAAAAAGGTCAAGGTAATTGTCAAGATCTTTTTGGGAATCGTCTTTTACAAGCTCAAGGTTTTTATTATACACCCTTACAAACTCATCTGTATAATAGGGCTTATCATCTATTGTAAAAAGAACTTCTTTATTTTTATTTGCAGTAGCAGCATCTTTTGATGATTTACATCCTGTAGCCAATAAAGCCGTAAATAAAAAGCCGGCAAGAACCTGTTTGATTTTCATTATAAAATTTATTTGTACAATGCAATACGGTTAGTAAAACGCAGAAGGACATAAAAAATTATACCCTCGCTTTTTAAGACCAACAAAAGTAATAATTAGTAAAGATTTAACAACATAATTAACTCAATAAATGCATTGCAGCAGAGTAATATTAAAGTTTTAATTTACTTTTTTACAATAATGAACTCTGACCTCCTGTTTAACTGGTGTTCCTCTTCGGTACAGGGTACATCATTACCGCACTTACTAATAAGCTGAGATTCGCCATACCCTTTTACCGATTCAATCCTGGATTTATCAATACCCTTAGAAGTAATGTAGGTGTAGGTAGATTGTGCACGGTTTTGAGATAACGTACTGTTGTAACTATCATTTCCCCTCGAATCTGTATGCGATTCTATTTTTATAATTATGTCAGGAAAATTCTTCATAACATACACCACTTTATCCAGTTCTTCTGCTGCCTGTGCCGTTATATTCCATTTATCAAAGTCAAAATATATCGGGTTAATGGCTATTTTTTCTGTATCATTATCTTTTTCCACTAAATCATTATAATCGGTAAGTTCAAAATTTACATTATCTCCCTTAACTAATGGCTTGCCCTCATCTTTTTCAATCACAGCTATGGTAAAGCCAGGCTTAGTAACCTCAACTTTGTGTAATGAGTCGCAAGGAACGATTAATGAATACTCACCCGCTTCATTAGTAACAACACTTGCAACCACATTTCCATACTCATTATAAACAGATACTGTTACAGCTTTTAAATTCTCTTTAGTGTTTTTATCACTCACTTTACCGGCTATAAGTTCGCTGCATTCCTTTTTCTTGAACCTGAAATAATAGATATCATCATCCCCCTTACCTTTCTTTCGGTTAGAAGACAGATACCCATATCCATCACTTTCATTTATTATAAAACCAAAATCATCAAGGTTACTGTTTACAGGCTCGCCCAGGTTTAAAGGCTCCGTAAAAACAAAACCTTCTTTCATTGTACTCTCAAACACATCAAGACCACCCAATCCATAGTGCCCATCAGACGAAAAATATAATATGCCATCACTCACAAAAGGAAACATTTCCCTGCCCGAAGTATTAATTTCAGGCCCAAGGTTTTTTGGTTTACTAAACTTGCCATCAGCAAGAATTTCAACTACATAAATATCTGTTTCTCCATACCCTCCCGGCATATCAGATACAAAAAACAACCATCTGCCATCATACGATAATGCAGGATGCCCTACAGAATAATTAACACTGTTAAATGGCAATGGTTGTGTATTGCTAAGTTTACCTTCGTCAATAGTGCCTTTGATAATTTGTATGTTATTTGTACCTTTTTCATTATTAGTAAGCCTGTCACTTTTAGTAACACTATTAGTACTGTAATATACTGTCTTTAAATCGGGGGTAAAAATAAGGGTGGCATTGTGATAGCGGGTCTGTTCCTGTAGCATAAATTTTTCTTCATTCAGAAGATTTCCGTTAGCAGTGTCCCTGTCTGTCATATATAGCTCAAGGTAAGGCTGCTCATTCCATGTATACTCCCCTTTAGTTTTATTTTTTGCAGAAGAATAAACAATACGCTCCCCATAAAACGATGCGCCAAAATCGGCAAAGGCTGTATTATTCTTTATATTATTTACTGCATATCGGGACGGTAAATCTTTTATACTGTCAAGATGCCGCTTTTGCTTAAGGGTCTTTTCAGTAAGTTTCGTGTTTCCTTTACTCTTTAAGCGTTGCAATAGCAATTCATCAGCTTTATCATATTCTTTAGCAATACGGAGCGTTTGTATGTAGCGGTTAAAATATTTATCGTCTGTACTGTTGCCTGTTTTTTTATACAGTTTGGCATACCATTGTTTTGCATTGCTATGCTTACCTATATAGTAGTAACAGTCGCCAATATTCTTTATAGTAC
>JBQGDD010000407.1:0-3237 GCA_052038845.1 Dyadobacter sp.
CCTTGTTTAAATTAGTTTGTAACGGTACATAGTTGAATTCTCCAAAACCGCTTATTGAATATCTGTTTTCTGAAAAGAAAATTTTTGATGCTGCCAATGCCAGTCCCGGTTGCTGCTTATAAGTAAGTTTTTCAATAGCTACACCATCTGATTCTCTAATAGAATCTCTTTTTTCCTGTGCTGCACAAAACCAGGAAAAAATAAAAAAATTAAAGAGTAAGCTTTTTTTCATTCCAACTATAAACCTTCAACCTTATCCAGTTCAACTTTAAGGTTATTAATAATAAACTCCTGCCTGTCAGGGGTATTTTTGCCCATATAAAATTCAAGTAATGTTTGTATAGAAGTTGTGCCGTCAAGCATAACAGGGTCAAGCCTTATATCCTCTCCTATAAAATGCTTAAATTCATCAGGCGATATTTCTCCCAAACCTTTAAACCGGGTAATTTCCGGTTTGCCTTTTAGTTTTTCCATCGCTGCCTTCCTTTCCTCTTCACTATAGCAGTATATGGTTTCTTTTTTATTACGTACCCTAAACAGGGGGGTTTGTAATATGTATAAATGCCCTTCCTTAATAAGTTCCGGAAAAAACTGTAAAAAGAAAGTTATCAGCAGTAACCGTATGTGCATACCATCAACATCAGCGTCAGTAGCTATAACAATATTATTATAGCGCAGGTTCTCCATATCATCTTCAATATCAAGTGCTGCCTGTAGTAGGTTAAACTCCTCGTTTTCATATACAATTTTCTTACTCATTCCGTAAGAATTCAGGGGCTTACCCCGCAAACTGAAAACCGCCTGTGTATTTACATCCCTTGATTTTGTTATAGAACCAGAAGCCGAATCCCCCTCGGTTATAAACAGTGTGCTTTCAAGGCTTCTGGGGTTTTTGGCATCGGTAAGGTGTACCCTGCAATCCCTTAATTTTTTGTTGTGCAGGCTTGCTTTTTTAGCACGGTCTTTAGCCAGCTTCCTAATACCTGATAATTCTTTCCGTTCCCTTTCTGCCTGTAGTATTTTGCGTAATAGAGCATCAGCCGTTTCAGGATTACGGTGCAAAAAGTTGTCCAGCTTTGTTTTAATAAAGTCGTTTACAAAGGTGCGTACTGTTGGCAAATTTGGTCCCATATCGGTAGAACCGAGTTTTGTTTTCGTCTGCGATTCAAATACAGGTTCTTCAACCTTTACACTAATTGCACTGACAATAGATTTACGGATGTCTGCTGCTTCAAAGTTTTTATTATAAAACTCCTTTACCGTTTTAACTATGGCCTCCCTAAAAGCTCCCAAATGCGTACCTCCCTGTGTAGTGTTTTGCCCGTTTACAAACGAATAATACTCTTCGCTGTACTGGGTTTTGCTATGCGTCATAGCAATCTCTATGTCTTCATCTTTTAAATGAATGATAGGGTATATCCTGTCATCTTCATTTATATTTTCAGAAAGCAGGTCTTTAAGCCCCTCTTCACTAAAATATTTTTCACCGTTATAAATTATCGTCAGCCCAGTATTGAGGTAGCAATAATTTTTAAGCATTTTTATAATATACTCATTACGGTATTTGTAATTTTTAAATATCGCTTCATCGGCAATAAAGGTTACCTTGGTTCCTTTACGCTTTGTAGTTTCGATAACATCCTCTTCAAGGGTAATTTCCCCGGCTGAGAACTCTGCCGCTTTTTGCTGGTTATCCCTAACGGACTCTACCCTGAAGTAGTTGGAAAGCGCATTAACAGCCTTTGTACCTACCCCGTTTAAACCAACCGATTTTTTAAACGCTTTAGAATCGTATTTCCCCCCGGTATTCATTTTAGATACTACATCAACCACCTTACCCAAAGGGATACCCCTGCCGTAATCACGAACAGTTACAGTTTTATCTTTAACAGTAACTTCTATCGTTTTTCCGGTTCCCATAACAAACTCATCAATAGAGTTGTCAAGTACCTCTTTTAAAAGTATATAGATACCATCATCTGGTGAAGAGCCATCGCCAAGTTTTCCGATATACATACCGGGGCGCATACGGATATGCTCCTTCCAGTCGAGTGAACGGATGTTATCTTCAGTGTACTGATTCTGCTCCAGCATAAAATTTTACGGATTTTGCGCTAATGTACTATATATGGACAAAAAATGAAAGCCGGATATAAGAAACTTATTAAAAGAAACTCAATATCCGGCTGATAACCTTATGTTTTTTAAATATTATCTGTTAATGCTGTAAGCCGCTACCGAAACCTCATTAATATAGATGGTTAAATGTCCTGCTGATGCCCTGTCAAGCAATACTTCAAATTCTGCGGTATTTCCGTTACGAATAGGCTGAACTTCTTTAAAAACCCTGTCCCTACTAAAGACATAGGCTATCCTGTCTTCAGGTTTTAGATTCTTTATTTTAAAAGGCAGTTTAGATGGTTGCGCTTTATAAGAACCGCCGTCGGGATTTACAAATTCATACCCTCCCTTAAGATAGTTGCCATAATATAGCGGAAGGTCGGCAAAATCAGCTTCAGTTTTATCAGTTAACAGCCATTTTTTATCATCAGGAAAATGGTTCAGGAAAAATACATCGGGGTGGGCAAAAAAGTATTTGTCGTTAAATTTAAACTTGAAACCTTCACCTGTAACCGTGCCTGCCCCCCATGTAGGGTCAAGCAGCTTCCACTCCCCGTTTATTTTTACAGCATTCCATGCATGGTCGTTTGCACCCGGACCTTTACCAATATGTGCCGGATGCGATTTAGAAGTACCCGGAATTATTTCTGCTTCCAGCCCTGCTTTATCAGCTACTACCATAAAAAGCGTTGCATAACCCTGGCAAACCCCTTTTTTAGATTTAAGGGTTTTCTCGGCAAGGTCTTCCTTAAACTTTTTTTGCTTGGCTATTTTTTCTTCTTCGGTTTTATACGAAAATGCAACAGGGCGTTCATTCACGCCATAAGCAGCTACATCATATTTAACGTTAAAGGCTATCCATGAAAAAATAGCACGTGCTTTTTCATTATCACGCTTAAAGTCCCTGTTAATCTGTTCGGCTATTTTATCAGTATTAGAAAAAGATTTTGGGTACGATTTTACAGTGTTATCTACCTTATCAAAATCCTGTGCACTGGCTGTAAACACTACTGATAACAGTAATAGAAGTATATTGAATTGCTTAATTATATTTTTCATGCTAAAAAACATTTCAATAATCCTGCCAGATTTATTGAAATATAATTTATAGTACTA
>JBQGDD010000408.1:0-5465 GCA_052038845.1 Dyadobacter sp.
TTAGTAACTGATAAGCGGGTTTTCGTGCTTCCGGAAAATCATTAACCTCCAGTATTGTACCCACACGCATTTCAGTTTTTTCAAATTCTTCCCAGGTCAGCATTTTATTAGGTATTTAAATTATAAAATTTTGTACTTTGCTAAAATAATTCTTTTAGTTACAAATGGCAAATACACCCTCAAATATGCTGCCCCTTGGCACTACAGCACCACATTTCCGGCTTAAGGATACCAACTCTAATAATCATTACTCCTATTCAGAATTAAAAGGAGAAAAAGGTACGCTGGTAATGTTTATATGCAACCACTGCCCTTTTGTACTCCATGCAATGGAAGAAATTATAATGGTTGCTAACGATTATAATGTACAGGGAATAGGCATAGTTGCCATAAGCAGTAACGATCCGTTAACCTATCCTCAGGACGGGCCGGAACAAATGTCTGAATTTGCTTTTGAATGGAGCCTTGATTTCCCATACCTTTTTGATGAAACACAACAGGTCGCCAAAGATTATGATGCTACCTGTACACCAGACTTTTATTTATTCGATACTCAGGACAAATTAGTTTACAGAGGCCAGCTTGACGATTCAAGGCCGGGAAACAATATTCCGTTAAGCGGCAGCGATCTTAGAAATGCTATAGATGGCTTATTGTACAACCGCACTATTCAGCCTAATCAAAAGCCAAGTATGGGTTGCGGTATTAAGTGGAAAAAATGGTGAAAAAACTTTTAACTGCTGTTTTTATAATTATTGCAATTATTGTAACTGCTTCTGTTTTTGGCATACTGCACGACCAGGTTACATTTACTATTTCACCTGAATATTACACACAGTTCAAGTTTAATCAGTTTGGCTTAGATCTTTACGGAAAAGATAGTCACAGGCTTCTTGTATGCATTGTAGGCATAATGGCTACCTGGTGGGTTGGGCTTATACTGGGAATTGTATTTAGCGTCATGTCTTTATTTTTAAAGACACCAAAAGAAATGATTGCTATAAGTATGCGTGCAGTAGTAATTACATTAATAATTACTGTTGTAACTGCAGTTATTGGGTATTTTTACGGCAGGTTTATACTTATCAACTCTGATAACCTCATGAATATTTATGACATTAAAGACTTTGAAAACTATCTAATAGTAGGCTCTATACATAAGTACAGTTATGCAGGTGGAGGTATAGGACTTTTTGCAGGAAGCCTTTATATTTCGATAAAAGCACTTCGGTGCTAAAATAAGATAAAAGTTACTCTTTTTCCAAAACAATATCTATAGGGCGGTTCATACGCCTGCCGAATTTAATTGCTGCATCCTGGCTTTCGTTAGAGCAGAGCACATACATATTATATGCATAAAGTTGCACTATGGCTGTTTTAAACTTTCCTCCATTTTCAGCGCCATCAATATCTTCTACCTTCACACTAAACCTGTCGGCAGGAAAAGTATTAGAAACTGACAGTAAATAATTATCTTTTGCAAAGGGAAAAAACCAACGTTCTTTTTTAGCTACAGCACCTACGGCAAGCCTTTTACCATTTTCATCAATAAGGTAGTTAAAAGAAAACTCCATTGGCTTATTGGCACTCTTCCAGCTGTAGGCATTATTTACATTTATAATTTCTTTACCTGTACTATCTACGATTGTAATCCTGAGGTTTGTTATATTTTCTGTTTTTCCTGCTTCATGCACATTAAGTACTATATATGATGTAAAGTCGTACCCACAGTGCATTACCTGTGCTTTTGCGGAAAAAGTAAAAAAGAAAATTATAATAAATGTAATATAGCGCATAATAAATAATTAGTATATTAGTACAAAAGTAAACTTATAGTAAATACTTTCAAAAAGTATTCCATTTAATGTAGTAAAACAACAGGGGCAGCATCTTAAAAAATGCTGCCCCTGTTTATTTTGTATATGTAACCCAGGTTATTATTTTACATCCATCAGTTCCACATCAAATATAAGTGTAGCATCGGGCGGTATTACACCTCCCGCGCCTCGCGAGCCATACCCTAAGTGCGATGGTATAACAAAGCGGGCTTTATCACCTACATTTAATAAAGCAATACCTTCATCCCATCCTTCTATAACATGCCCCATACCTAAAGGGAAATCAATAGGCTGTTTTCTTTTGTATGATGAATCGAACACCTGTCCGTTTTCAAGAGAGCCACTGTAATGTACAGATACTGTTTTGCCCTTTTCTGCTTTTTTACCGTTACCTTTTTGTATCAGCTTATAGCGTAAGCCACTTTCTGTTTTATCAAAACCTGCTGCCAGTTTTTCCATAGCTGCTTCTGCCTGCTTTTTCTCTTCAGCAAGGCGTTTTTCACGTGAGCCCTCAAAAGTCCTGAACGCTTCAATAGCATTCCAGCTTTTAGCCTCCTCGCCTTCTCTTACTATTTCAAGACTTTCTATACTGTCGCCCTGCGCAATAGCGTCAACCACATCCTGTCCTTCTACTACATGTCCAAAAACAGTGTGTTTATTATCTAACCAGGGCGTTTCTACGTGCGTTATAAAAAACTGAGATCCGTTAGTGCCAGGACCAGCATTAGCCATAGAAAGTACACCTGGTTTATCGTGTTTTAATTCAGGGTGAAATTCATCATCAAATTTGTAACCCGGTCCGCCTGTACCAGACCCCTGAGGGCAGCCGCCCTGTATCATAAAATCAGGTATTACCCTATGAAATTTTAATCCGTTATAATAGGGTTTACCCTGTGGTTTTTCGTTATTTTCAAGATTACCTTCTGCAAGCCCTACAAAGTTACCCACAGTACCCGGGGTTTTATCATGTGTAAGTTTTACAAGTATTGTTCCTTTAGTAGTATTAAATTTAGCGTAAATTCCGTTCTCCATTTTTAAGGTTTTTTATTTATGAAAAAGCAAATTTACAAATTATAGTCCTATCAGTAGCTTATATACATTCTTAACAAAAAACTAAAACTATATAATAGCAAAACCCACTGATTGCATCAGTGGGTTTCATCTCCATTCTCTATATTATTATCTAAAAAGAGTGATTATACATTAAACCTGAAATGCATTACATCGCCATCTTTTACAATATACTCCTTACCTTCTACCCTTAGCTTACCGGCTTCTTTTACCTTAGCTTCACTTCCAAAAGCTACATAATCGTCATAAGCAATAACTTCGGCACGTATAAATCCTTTTTCAAAGTCAGTGTGTATTACTCCTGCCGCCTGTGGGGCTGTATCTCCTATCTGTATCGTCCAGGCACGTACTTCTTTTACACCTGCAGTAAAGTAAGTTTGCAAGTCAAGCAGTTTATATGCAGAACGTATCAGCGCTGAAGCTCCGGGCTCTTTAAGTCCTAAGTCTTCAAGAAACATCTGGCGCTCTTCATACGTTTCAAGTTCTGTAATATCTGCCTCTGTACCAACGGCAAGCACTATAACTTCAGCGTTTTCATCTTTTACAAGTTCTTTAACCTGCTCTACATAAGCATTACCTGTAGCCGCTGCACCTTCATCTACATTACATACATAAAGTACAGGTTTTGTAGTTATAAGCTGAAAACTTTCTAAAAGTTCTTCTTCATCCTGGTTCTTAGGTTCAACCGTCCTCGCAGATTTTGCCTGTAGTAAGGCTGCTTTAAGCCTTTCTAAAAGGGCTTCTTCTGCCTGTGCTTCTTTATTGCCCGTTTTAGCTGCCCTTTTAACTTTTTCAAGTCGTTTTTCAACAGTTTCAAGGTATTTAAGCTGTATCTCTATATCAATATTTTCTTTATCGCGTATAGGGTTTACATTTCCATCTACGTGTACTATGTTATCGTTATCAAAACAGCGCAGTTCGTGTATAATAGCGTTACACTCCCTTATGTTGCCTAAAAACTGGTTTCCTAAACCCTCGCCTTTACTGGCTCCTTTTACAAGACCTGCAATATCTACAATTTCTACTGTGGCAGGTATAACACGCTCGGGGTTAACCAACGATTCTAATTTTTCAAGCCTTGGGTCGGGTACGTTTACTACACCAACATTTGGCTCTATAGTGCAAAAAGGAAAATTTGCACTTTGCGCCTTGGCGTTTGATAAACAATTGAATAAAGTTGATTTGCCTACGTTAGGTAATCCTACAATACCTGCTTTCATTTATAACTGTTTTTTAAAGGCGCAAATATACGTTTTTGAATTTAAAAATCAGCACTTTGGCAGACATACGCTACTCTGCTTTTTATCAATACTTTATGTTTTTGTTATGGAGCTATTTAACACTCACTGATTAAATTTGTTTTAACTAAATAATAAAGATTATGAAACGTATAGCTTTAACTGCAATGCTTTTTATAGGGCTTGCACTAAATGCACAAAATACAAATGTGCAAAAGGAAACCAAAACTACTACTGTAACGGTTAACAACGGTAAGGAAACAAAAAAGATGGTGAAAACTGAAAATCTTGAAGCCACTCAGGATATTGAGCTTGAAGATGCAGACTCTAAACAGCTTAACAAAAATATTAAGCAGACACCGGTTAGGGTAACATCATCAACATCTGTAGAGGCTGATCCTGATTTTAACAGAGAGATAGGAAAAATAACCAACTACTCCATGAACGGGCAAAACTATATTTTTGTTACTGATAAAATGGGATACAGAGTTTCTACATCTGCCAATAAAGATTTTGGTGTTTTAAGGAAAACATCAGACAACAGATACATAATGAGAACAAAAGAAAAGACTTCTACAGGATATTTTGATGCTAGCGGTAATTTAATAGTAGAAAGTTATGACGACAGTTCTGACGGTATAGTTAAGGAAACATATACTGTAGTTAAAAAGTAACATACCAATTGCTATATTATAATGGGGCAAGCCTGAAGTTTATTTCAGGCTTTCTTTTTTATAGTAACGATTAGGATTATAAATCTAACGATATGCCTGTCCTGAAAGAAAATATAAAACTTGTTATAGGTACAATAGGCTTATATTCATAATTCATTTCAAAGGAATTAGTAAGTGAAAAGGTGGAACTAATCTTTGTATTCAGTGTTGTTATGCTGCTTATCCTATGACGAAAATTTGATATTGACCTGTCATACCCCACCTGGTAGTAATTAATTGTATTTAAGTCTAAAAATTCATTAAGCGTGTAGCGAAAAGACAGATAGTTAGAACTTTTAACAAAATTTACATTAATGGCGTTTCCTTCTACCGGATGTACCCACCGTTCGTTTTCATATAAAGCACCAACACCCAATACCAGCGAAATGTCATTATTTTTAATCAGGTTTTTACGTACTCCCCCTCCTGCTATGATACGCGGCTCCAAACCCCTGAAATTATCAAACGAATATTGGGCAAAAACTTCGTAGTTGATATTATTTTCCCTGTAAAAGTTTACACGCCCGTGCAAAAAACCAAAGTTTAAAAAGTCGTCTTCATTTATACGCAGGTAATCAAGTTTACCTAATGCTATATAGGCATGT
>JBQGDD010000409.1:0-13010 GCA_052038845.1 Dyadobacter sp.
AAGAAATTTATCAAAACGCTAGAATATACAAAAGAAATAAACAATATTGGTGGAATTACATATACGACATGTGTTTGTTTTTTAAGCCAGCGTTCTTAAATAAATCTTTTTTCAGGTTAAAGTAAAATATGGAAAGATTGATAATTTTTATATTGTTTTTACAGATTTCAGATTTATACAAACTTCTGCTTATTCCATTTGGACTTACAACTAATGTGTTTTCCATATTTACTTTATTAGTATGTATAGTTTATATATTTGCTCGTATTAAAACCGTTGCTTTTCTTTGGAGAAAGCCTATATTCAGGCTATGGGGGAATTATCTACTTATAATACCGTTTTTCATATGCACGATACACTTAATAATCTCTAATATAGAATTTTCAGACTATCAATATTGGATTTCACTACTGCTTTTATTTTTTGTGTTGTTTGTAAGTTCTGCTATAATTGGAGTAACAGAAAAGAATGAAAAATGGATAAAATATTTAGTTCAACTATCCGTTTTGGCTGGTATTTTAAGTATTGTTATTGGTTATGTTGATTATAATATTATAAAACTATTTATCTCGGTATCTGCAAATAAGGCTGAATATATCAACTCTGGGGTAGAAAGTGCTGATCGTTCAAGAGGTTTTTATGGGCAATCGAATGTATTTGCCAAAGCGATAGTTCTTCACTTTGTGTTTTTATTGTACTTCTTTGTTCGAGAAAAAAAATTGACTTTTTTGATTATTGGACTTTTTCTTGTTCTAGTTTTTTTAACGGGTTCTCGAACAAGTTTAATAATTTATCTTTTTGTTGTCGTTGCTTGCTTTCCTCTTTTGGAAACTAAATCTTATAAAAGATTTATAAGTGCTTTTAGATTTATTTTTATTGGTGTTATCATTTTGGTGTTTATAAATCAATTTGCTTCTTTTTCCACATCTATTGGTTTACCAGATTTATCTTCAAGAGTGTCTTTCGATAATACTTCGTTACAATCTGACCATAGTTTGAATGCACGGGTGGAAACGATAAAGAAATACGCGAATGAAATATCCATCTATCCTCTAATCGGAAAAGGACCATTTTATAGAAATTATCTTATTGAAACAGGAGAATTTTCGATAGGAGCGCAGAATGAATACTTGGAGCAAGCATTAGCCTATGGTATATTTTTTGTGTTATTTTATTTTTTTGTTCTGCTTATAACATACACCAATAAATCTTATGACAACGAAATAAAAGGTCCAATAAAAATTTTGTGTATAGTAATTTTTATATACGGCTTTTCTTTAAATCACTTATTTCTAGATAGAGTTATAGTCATCGTTTTAGGTTTGTTTTTAGGGATAAATTACGGAAAGAAAAAAGAGAAACTAATATCCAATGATGCGATTAGCAATAATTAATAAAGATCTTTATAGATATGCAGGTAATATTAAAGGTAAAAGTTTTTTGCGGTTTTTTTATGGAAGCCCTGGATTTCGTTTTACCGTTTTTTTTAGACTGCTGCAGATATATAAAAACAATACTTTTCTCAGAATGATTTTGTGGCCGTTCTACAAAAGATATTATCGAAAATATGGTTTTCAGATACCTATCTCTGTCATTATTGGAAAGGGGGTTTATTTTCCTCATTTTGGAAATATTGTTGTTAATTCTGGTGCGGAAATTGGTGATAATTGTAATATTTTACAAGGAGTGACTATCGGAAACGTTCAGAAAGGTGGCCTTAAAGGGAATCCAATTATTGGAAACAATGTCTACATTGGTCCAAATGCTATTATCGTTGGGAAAATAGTTGTTGGAAATAATGTTTTGATTGCACCTGGTACATTTGTGAATTTTAATGTTCCAGATGATAGCTTGGTTATTGGAAATCCCGGAATCATAAAGCCTAAAAAGGATGCTACAGATGGCTATTTAAAAAATACATCTCATGAATAGTATAAAATATAATCAAACTGAAAAATCTATATGTCTAGTTATACCCTCGTTACGTCATGGAGGGGCGGAGAGAGTAATTAGTATTCTTTCGAATGAGTGGTGTAAACTTCCTAATGTCAAAATATTCTTGCTATTGCTAACAAAGCAAAAAAAATACTACTTTATTGATGATAGAGTGGAAATTATCGAACCAAATTGGAAATATTTGAAAAATCCTTTAGGTAAGCTGTTTTACACTGTGTGGATAATGTTTTTTATCAGAAATAACATCAATAGAATTTCTCCTTCGGCTATACTTTCTTTTTGTGAACGTTATAATAATATTGTTATACTAGCATTGAAAAGTTTTCGCACGCCTCTATTTGTGTCGGACAGAAATAACCCAGAGAATAATATCGGAATTATTCATGAGTTTTTAAGAAAGAATTTATATACGAGTGTTTCTGGAATTATAGCGCAGACAGTAAGAGGTAAAAAAATTCTATATAAAAAGACAAAAAATTCAAATATTCTGAACATTCCAAATCCGCTTCGAATTATCGATCTGAAAGGGTTAAAAAAGGAAAAAATTATTTTAAATGTTGGGAGAAATGTAAAACAAAAAAATCAATTAGAACTTTTGGAAATTTTTTCGAAACTGAAAAATGCAGAAGATTGGAATCTATTGATAATTGGAGAAGGACCATTAAGGGAGACGCTCATATTAAAATCACTAGAGCTTGGCATTGAAAATCGAACGAAATTTTTAGAATTTCAATCAGATATAGATTCTTATTATGAGAAATCGAGTATTTTTGCTTTTACATCTATTTATGAAGGATTTCCTAATGCATTAGTAGAAGCTATGGCTCACGGAATTCCATGTATAGCTTATGATTGCCCGACAGGTCCATCAGAACTGATTAACCACGGAGAAAGTGGTTATCTAGTTCGATTGTACGATCAGCTAGAGTATATAGAGAAGCTACAACAGCTTATTGATAATATTGAGCTTCGGAACAATCTAGGAGCAGTAGGCAGAAATATTAGTTCACAGTTCTCTGTGGAGCAGGTTAGTAATAGATATCTTAATTTTATACTAAATCAAAATGAAACTTATTATTAATACGGTTAATCTCCAAATTGGCGGTGCTTTTCAACGGTCGGTTTCTTTCTTAAAAGAGTTGAAAGAATTTGGGAAGGATCAATATCACGTCTTTTATAATAAAAATTTTGCAAAACAAGTTGATATAGACTCTTTTCCCGAAAATTTTACTTTTTATTATTTTGAACATAGTCCGGCATCTTTAAAATATCGGAAAGCCGTTGTTAAAGAGTTTAATAAGTTAGAGAGGGAAATTCTACCAGATGTAGTTTTTTCGTTCGTGGGGCCGTGTTATTGGCGTACCAAGCGAACGCCGCATTTAGTGGGATATGGTGTTCCCCATATTGTTTATGATGATTACAAGTATGTAAGGAATTATGGTTGGAAGACTAAGCTTGAAATGATTTATAAAAAATGGTGGACAAAACACGAAGCTGATTATTATGTAGTCCAAACAGAGGATGTTAGGGAAAGGCTTGCGAAGAGAATTAGGGTGGATATCGACAGAATATTTAAAGTCTCTAATGGTATAGGCAAGCAATATAGTAATGTTGATGTTCGTTATGTAGACAATGGAAGCAAAAAAAAGCTTCTTACAATAACAACTTATAGGCCAAGTAAAAACCTGGAAGTAATAAAAGACATATTGCCTTTTCTCAGCGATGATAAATTTACATATGAATTTCATTTAACAATAAAAGAAGAAGATTATTTTCGTCATTTTTCAGGATATGAAAAACATATAATTAATCATGGACATGTAAATGCTGCTGAGTGCCCAGAACTCTATAATCAATGTGACGCAATGTTTTTACCCTCACACCTCGAATGCTTTTCAGCATCCTATCCCGAAGCAATGAAAATGGAAAGGCCAATTTTAACCTCCGATCTTTCATTTGCGCATACTGTATGTAAAAACGCTGCTGTTTATTTTGATAGTAGAGACCCTAAGGATATTGCGGAAAAGATTAAACTGTTGTTTCACAATAATGACTTAGTAAAGAAATTAGTAGCAAATGGAAAAGAAAGGCTTGGAGATTTTGATACGTCACGTGTTCAAGCGGAGAAATATCTCATGATATGCAAAGAGATAATATCAAACGATTTTTAGACTGGCGCGATTTTTTCTTGGAAATTAAAAACAACTAAATATTATGTTGAAGCTTTTTAAATTTTTTTTTACTATCGCTATTTTATTTAATGGAATTAGTACCTATGCTCAAGAATTAGATCTAAATGAAAATTTTGGCTGGGCATCTTCAACTACTGGTGGATACGGAGGGGCAATTATTAAAGTAACTAATTTAAATAGTTCTGGTATAGGATCCTTAACAGCAGCAGTATCTGCTTCGGGAAAACGAATTGTAGTTTTTGAAGTGGGAGGAGTGATTGATCTGAAAGGAAAGGTATTAAAAGTTACAAATCCATTCATGACTATTATGGGGCAAACATCCCCTTCGCCTGGTATCACATTAATAAATGGTGGTATAACGATTATGAGTCATGACATAATAATTCAACATTTAAGAATACGCCCAGGATCTGTATACAGAGATAAAAATTTCGACGGGCTTACTACCGCAATGAACGCAAATAATGTTATCATTGATCACTGTTCGTTAACTTGGGCAATTGACGAAAATCTATCTGCCTCTGGTCCGAGATTTGAAGGAAATACTCCAGAACAATGGCGAAAAAACACCTCACATAGAATAACCTTTAGTAATAATATAATAGGTGAAGGTCTTTTCCATTCCGTACATCAAAAGGGTGGACATTCTATGGGGACATTGATACATGATAATGTAACTGATGTTTTAATTATGAGGAACTTATATGCAAGTAACAATGATCGAAATGCCTTATTTAAGGGAGGCTCAAGAGGTGTGTTTTTAAATAATTATATTTATAATCCTGGGGAAAGAGCAATATGGTATTCTTTGTCAAAAAAAGAATGGCAGCAACACACACCGCAGATAGGTTTGATATCTGTAGTAGGAAATATATTACAGCTTGGACCAGATTCAAAAAAAGATGTTCATTTATTTTTTGCTAGCAACGGCCCTCTGAAACTATTTATGGAGGATAATCAAATCTACGGAAACAATGGAGTTTTACTAAAACGACTATTCAAAGGAGACTCTAGGAAAATTGTTAATTCGAAACCTATTTGGCATGCTGGTTTAAAAATATTAAACTCAGATGATGTGGAATCTTATATTCTGCAGAATGTAGGAGCAAGACCTTGGGATCGAGATGATCAAGATAGAAGGATACTTGAAGATGTTTTTTCTAAGAAAGGGAAAATCATTGATTCGGAGAGTCAAGTTGGTGGGTTAAAAATAATAAAATCGACCAAATTGAAATTTGAAGAAAGAAACTGGGATTTAAAGAAATTAAAAAAGAAAGACTAAATCAAGTATGACGAGTAAAATTGCGCGATATGGAATCTGGGGAAGCTTTCAACTTTTCTATTACGTTATTCGTACTAAATTTCTCTTTAGGCACGCAAGAATAATACGATTTCCTTTTCGAATTAGAGGAAAAAAAAATGTTCGTATTGGAGAAGGCTTTACTACAGGTTACAATTGTAGAGTAGATGCTTTTGATTTTAATGATACTGAACGTATACTTCTGAATATTGGTAAAAATGTACAAATAAATGATTATGTACATATAGCTGCAGTTGACAGCATCATAATTGGAGATAATGTATTAGTAGCAAGCAAAGTATTTATAACCGATCATAATCATGGTGATTACAATGGGAAAAATCAAGATTCCCCTTTGTCAATTCCGAGTGAGAGGAAACTATTTGCGAAACCGGTTATAATCGAAAAAAACGTTTGGATAGGTGAGTTTGTGTGTATTTTGCCTGGCGTTACAATAGGAGAAGGCTCAATTGTTGGTGCGATGAGTGTAGTAAATCGGAATATTCCCCCTTATACAATTGCCGTTGGATCTCCTGCTAGAGTGATTAAAAAATATGACTTTGATTTAGAAGAGTGGATAAAATTATGACATGATAACAGCATCAATCGTAACATATAATACATCTAAGAAGGACTTAGATAATCTTAGAAATTCGTTTAAAAGCGTTCAAATTGATTTTATTTTATATATTATAGACAACTCGCCTACAGACAATTTGAAGCGTTACTTTGAGAGTTTTGAAAGGGTTCGTTATATACATAATCCATCTAATCCGGGCTTTGGTGCAGCTCATAATATTGCTTTTTCTGAAGCAATTAAAATAGGGGCTGATTATCATTTTGTAATCAATCCCGATGTGTATTTTAATGAAGATGTATTTTCTCCGATGATTGAATATATGGAGAGGCATCGTGAGATTGGTATGATTATGCCACAAATATTAAATTTAGACGGATCTGTACAGAACCTACCCAAGTTGTTGCCGTCTCCACTGGATGTGTTTATGCGTAAAGTAAAAAAGCCAAAAGCTTACTATAAAAAATTTATTGAAAGATATGAATTGAGATTTGTTAACCAGAAAAGGATTTATGAAGCTCCAATTCTTTCAGGTTGTTTTACGTTATTTAAAATATCGGCAATTCAAGAAGTGGGGGCATATGATGATCGGTATTTTATGTATTTTGAAGATTGGGATTTATCCAGGAGGATAAATCAAAAGTTCAAAACTATATATTTTCCTGAAGTATCGGTTTATCATGGATATGAATCTGGAGCAAACAAAAGTAAACGGCTATTTAAGATTTTTGTTCAATCAGCGGTTTCTTATTTTAATAAATGGGGTTGGTTTTTTGATAGAAATAGAATCGATGTTAATGAAAGAACGTTATTGCAGTTTGAAAGAGAAGGATGATGATGTTATTTATACGAAAAATGAATCGCTGAATTTTACAACGGCAACATGAAAATTACCATAACGGGCGCCTCTGGTTTTGTGGGGCAAAACTTACAGCAATATTTACGAGAAAAACGACACGCAGTATCGACACTTTCCCTACGGAGTGAAAACTGGCAAAAAAATGTAGATAATGATGCCACGGCAATTGTACACCTTGCCGGAAAAGCGCATGATACGGCCAATACTTCAGCTGATGAGGAATACTTCAAAGTTAATCGCGATTTAACTATAGGATTGTTCGATTTATTTTTAAAATCGGATATCCGGAACTTTTTTTACTTCAGTTCGGTAAAAGCAATAGCCGATAACGTAGATGGCGTGCTGGACGAGGGTGTGGAGGGTAAACCTTATACGCCATACGGCAAGTCGAAATTGGAAGCAGAACAGTATCTTTTATTACAACCTCTACCAAAAGGAAAACGTCTGTTCATTATTCGGCCATGCATGATACACGGTCCAGGCAATAAAGGCAATTTAAACTTGTTGTATAAAGTAGTGGAAAAAGGTATTCCTTGGCCCTTGGCGGCATTTCATAATAAGCGTTCTTTTTTAAGTATAGACAACCTTAGTTATATGATAGAGCAAATGCTCGTACAGCAGGAATTACCATCGGGAGTTTACAACTTTGCTGATGATGATGCCTTATCAACCAACGAACTCGTAACGTTGATTTCCGAAACCTTGGGTAACAAACCCAAACTTTGGCCCATATCCGCGGGATTGATCAAAGGTATGGTGAAAGTAGGGGATGTATTGTCTCTCCCCTTAAATTCCGAACGCTTAAAAAAATTAACGGAATCTTACGTGGTTTCCAACGCTAAGATCAAACAAGCTTTAGAAATCGATAAATTACCGCTAACAGCAAAAGAGGGATTAGAGAAGACGATTAGAAGCTTTTTCAAAGGGTAGGCAGCACTAGCGGTTTACAATAAATTTTGTATTTTTGATTGAGTATGGGAAAGAAAGTTCAGAGTAAAGAAGCGATTTTAGAATTGCTTCGAAAGAATAGAGAAAAAATTATTTCGTTTGGAGTAATCAAAATGGGGCTTTTCGGTTCTTTTTTGACAAACGACTTCACGTCAAAGAGTGACGTAGATTTCCTTGTAGAGTTTGATACAGGAGAGAAAACGTACGATAATTTTATGAACCTTTCCTTTTTTCTTGAAAACTTATTAGGCCGGAAGGTCGAGATTGTTACTCCGCAAGCGCTAAGTCCATATATTGGTCCGTATATCCTAAAGCAGGCAGAGTATGTGCAAATCTAATATTGAGCTTTTACGACATATTTTAGATGAAATCGTATTTATATTAGAAAACACAAAGGACAAAAATTCTACCCTTATAAAGGATGATCCCCTGTTGTCTCGCGCTGTTGTTAGAAGTCTTGAAATTATAGGTGAGGCAAGTAGAAAGTTAGATGCTACTTTTATAATGCGATATCATCATATTGAATGGCGTAAAATTAGCGATACCAGAAATCGGTTAATTCATAACTATATGGGGGTTGATTATGATATTGTATGGAATATAATTACAGATAAACTTCCCACATTGCAGTTGGAATTGGAATCTATTGTTCAGGAAAATACCTGATTTCTACCTGTTGTAGAAATATAAACTGAGTTGATCATCACGTTGGATTATAATGACGAAAAACGAATATGAAATATCTAATTTTACTCATCTCCCTGTTTGTCTTAGAACTGCTGTATTTTAAAGTAGCCGATCGCTTTAATATCATTGATAAACCCAATGAACGTTCTTCGCACACCACGATCACCTTACGTGGGGGCGGTATAGTCTTTTACCTAGGAGCTTTAGTTTACTTTTTTCTATCCGGTTTTCAATACCCTTGGTTCTTCCTTGGTCTGACGCTGATGACCGTCGTTTCTTTTATGGACGATATCTTCACGCTCTCCAACAAGATTCGCTTGCTGATACATTTTTCTTCCGTATTACTCATGGCCTATCAGTTGGAAGTTTTCGAGATGCCTTGGTATTTTCTACTAATTACTTTTATCGTGGTGGTGGGTGTAATCAATGCCTATAATTTTATGGATGGCATTAACGGCATTACAGCCTGCTACAGTCTGGCGGTGGGAGGTTTATTGATGTTAGTGAACAGCGAGGTAGATTTTGTCGCGGAGGATTTATTGGCGTATACAATGTTGGGCGTATTGGTATTCACGTTTTTCAATTTCCGGACCAAAGCGAAATGCTTTGCCGGCGATGTAGGTTCTGTAGCTATCGCTTACAT
Source organism: Dyadobacter sp. (assembly GCA_052038845.1). Classification (GTDB taxonomy): domain Bacteria; phylum Bacteroidota; class Bacteroidia; order Flavobacteriales; family Flavobacteriaceae; genus Flavobacterium. The sequence goes on from JBQGDD010000409.1 coordinate 9,163, forward strand.
TTTGCTTTTCGCTTTAGGAGCATTAATTATTAAGACGGGTAATCTGCTTTATTTCCTTTTCCTAACCATATACGGAATAGATGCAGTATGGACGATCATCCGTCGCTTATATCGAAGAGAGAATATCTTTGAAGCACACCGCTCTCACCTGTACCAATTCTTGGGTAACGAAGCCGGGATCAATAAACTGCTGATCTCTTTTTTATATGGAGCTATTCAGTTTCTAATTGGTCTAGCGGTGATCCATTTCGCTGATCAGGACATCAGCGAGCAATGGATATTTGCACTGGTGCTATTAGGTGGGTTGAGTATATTGTATCTGGTTATCAAAACGTGGGTGATCCGTAGGTACTTCCGTGTCGAAAAGATAACCTTAAAAGCATAAACATGGAAGACAATATAATAACACCCATCATAGGAGGAATCGCTAAGGACCATCGTGGACAGATCAGGTTTGTCAACGATTTCGATATGGCGGAGGTCAAACGTTTTTACATCATTAAAAATGCAGACACGCATCTTGTTCGTGGCTGGCGGGCACACCGGATAGAGCAACGTTGGTTTTATGTCTTGTCGGGCTCCTTTGCTGTAAATCTGGTTCAAATAGATAACTGGGAAAATGCCTCGCCGGATTTGCCTATAGAAAAACGAATATTAACAGCAGAACAACAACAAGTGTTGCATGTACCGGTAGGCTATGGTACAGCATTCCAGGCACTCGATACAGAGAGTGAGCTGTTGGTATTTGCAGATTACGGCATCGAAAATGCCAAGAATGATGATTACACTTGGCCGGTGGATTATTTTAAAAATAGGACTTAGCAAAAAAAACACTACTTTTGTGCAAATTTGAATATATTGTGGAAAGATTTTTGCTTATGCAAGTTCAACGAAATAAAAAATCTATGTCTAAACGTATTTTTGGTGTGCTTTTTTCTTTGTTCACCATAGCTGTATTGTTTTGTACCTCTTGTGCGAGCAAAAAGAATATGGTGTATTTCCAGCCGGATTCGGTCGAACTGAATACCATGTATGAATTAAATGCTCCTAAACTACAACCAGGTGATATTTTGGCGATTTCCGTCACGGCTGATGATGTTCGGGCAACCTTGCCGTTTAATCAGGTTTCCCCTTACCAGGGGACTTCAGGGACAATACAGACAACCAATCCGTTTATTCCCACGTATGCCATCGATGTCAATGGCGAGATTGACTTTCCGAAAGTAGGAAAAATTAAACTTTCAGGTAAGACACGCACCCAAGCGATGGATGTCTTACGACAGGAAGTTGGTAAATTTATCGTGGATCCGGGCATTTCAATGGTCGTTCGTAATTTTCGAGTGACGGTATTGGGCGAAGTGTCTCGTCCCGGAACTTTTACGATTGAAAACGATAGGTTGACAATTATGGAGGCACTGGGTTTGGCTGGCGATATGACAATTTATGGCGAACGTAAAAACGTGTTAGTGATTCGGGAACAAGATGGTAAGAAGGAAGAATTTCGGTTGGATTTGAGAAAGAGGGAATCGATGAACTCACCGGCTTATTATTTGACCCAGAACGATGTGGTCTATGTGGAACCCAATGGTGCGCGTATTCAGAATTCAAAATATACCGCCACCACATCTATTTTCGTGTCTGTCGTCGGTTTGATCGTTACCGTGATATCCGTGGTGACCCGCTAACTAATTTAATCGAAGAGAAGAAGTAAGAGTATTTATGAAGAATAACGCTTATCCCCAGATAAAAGAGTCGGACGATCAGGAATTAAACCTTAAGCAGATTTTTGAACAATATGCATTCTATTGGAAATGGTTTGTTATTTCTGTTTTAGCTTGTTTGTTTATCGCATTTGTCTATTTACGTTATGCACAAAAAATTTACAATACCAGTGCTAAGATTCTCTTGCAGGATGAAAAGCAAGCTTCTGGTGATATGGCGGGATTGGCGGAGCTAGCTACTATGACGGGGATGGGAAGTTCTTCTGCGGCTTTTGTCAACGACCAGATGGAAGTGCTGCGTTCTCGTAGGTTGATGAGGAAAGTGGTAGATACGAACCGACTCTATCTTTCCTATTACATGAAGGGAAACATAAAATCCACCGAATTGTTGGAAACCCAATCGCCGTTGAAGGTGATGCTATTGGATCCCAACAACAGACGGTTAGATTCGGTGGCTTATACCTTCACGATAACTAAGAAGGGCGATCATTATAAGTTTAAGGATGAACAGGAAGCGGCAAAAGATTATACCTTGGGTAGTAAGTTGGAGACACCTATTGGTCCAATCAGTTTGGTGCCTCAGGAAAATAATAAGCTCTGGGAAGGTGATTTGCAGATAAGCTATTTGCCTGCGGATATTACCGTTGATAAATTGAGGAATGCGGTACAGATTACCCCAAACAAAGAAGCGCAGTCATTCTTGGTGAATTTCTCGATGGATTATCCATTGATTTCTAAAGCGGAACTAATTTTAAATTCACTCATTGAGCAGTATAACCAGGATGTTACCTCCGACAAGGCGCAGGTGACAACGGCTACGTCTAAGTTTATTACCTCAAGGTTGGAACTGATCTCTAGAGACTTGGCAGATGCAGACTCCAAAGTGGCTGACTTTAAAGATCGGAACAGCTTAATGGATATGCAAGAGGAAGCGCGCTTGTATATGCAGAATGCGTCAGAAAATGAGCGGAAACTCGTAGAATACCAAACACAACTGAATTTGGCGGATATGATGCGGGAAGCTACATCGAGTACAGAATACAATTTACTACCGTCGAACATTGGCTTAACCGATCCATCGATACAAGCGAATATAAATAGTTATAATGAGTTGGTACTCGAGCGGGACGACTTGTTAAAATCAGCTACGCCAGATAACCCTGTGATACAGCAATTGAATAAGAATCTCGAACAGATCAATCAAAATTTGCAGGTTTCGCTCGATAATTATAGAAAAGTGCTGCAAGGGAATGTAAACGCTTTACAGGGGCAGAAAAGTAAATTTGAAGGTAAACTCAATCAATTGCCGAACCAAGAACGTGGCTTTAAGGATATCTCCCGCCAACAACAGATCGTGGAAACGCTGTATCTGTTCCTGTTGCAGAAACGGGAAGAAACGGAGATTAAAGCGGCAGCTACTCCGGCAAATTTGAAAATTGTGGATGAAGCCTACGGTTTTAGAGCTCCTGTGGCGCCGCGAAAGGCTATTGTGATGCTCGGCGCCTTGATTATGGGCCTCTTGATTCCATTCGGTATTTTATACATCAAGTTCTTACTTGACAATAAAATACACTCACGCAAAGATATTGAAGAAGCACTTCATGCGCCTATCTTGGGAGAAATCCCTGCCTCGGATCATCCGATTATTGAAGAAAACGATCGTTCTTCACTGGCGGAGGCTATTCGTATCTTACGGACGAATATCTCCTTTATGCTGGGGGCTAGTAAGAAAAGCGAATCGGCGGTCTTATATGTCACATCGACCACTTCCGGCGAGGGAAAATCCTTTATCGCTACGAATCTAGCGAAAATCTTGTCCATGTCCGGCAAGAAAGTATTGCTGATCGGTGCGGATATCCGCTCACCCAAAGTATTGGATTACTTGGGGCTATCGCATTTGCAACATACGAATATCGGGATTACCCAATACCTCGTGAATCCAGAGATGTCAGTGTCCAACATCGTGATCCAGAAACCGGCTCCTTATAATTTTGATATTATTTATTCGGGTTATATCGCACCAAATCCTGCCGAGTTGCTCATGAATGGTCACTTTGCCGATTTGATTGCTTATGGTCGTATGCAGTACGATTATGTAATCGTGGATACGGCGCCGGTCAGCATGGT
>JBQGDD010000410.1:0-5917 GCA_052038845.1 Dyadobacter sp.
AAGGCATGCACCCGCTTATAAACGATGCCTTCATCCTTAGTCAGTAGCACATACGTACTGCCTGCTTTGATATCGGCTTTGTTTTCCACATATTCGCCTATTACAAACGACCCTTCACTATATGAAGGCATTGAGTCACCTTCAATGGGAAAAGCCCTGTATGCTTCCCTTGAAGATTTTGTGAACCGCATACCCATAGGCATAGAAAGATTGCAGACTCTCATTTTTATTGGCGCATTCCGCTTCACAGGAAAAACAAAGAATGAGTTGCTAGTAATAGCCCGCATGCTGCTTGTGAACTACAAACCTGAAAATCGCACCTTGCAATTACTGTCAGCCCCTACAAAGGAATACAAGCTACCCGTTTTGGAGCGCTCTCGTTTTGAAGACGCTTTTGATTTGTTACAAACGAAATATAGAGGAAGCGTAATGGTTAAAGACCTTACCAAGCATCATAAGCAAACAGTAAAGCTGGCGTACCTGATTTCACGTAAGCACGTGCCCACAAAGCGGGGTGATATGTATTTCGGCACCTGGATAGATTATGAAGGTAATTATTTTGACACTGCCCATTTTCCCGATTGTTTGGAACAATACCCTTTTCAAGGGGGCGGCTGTTATTTGTTATTGGGTACTGTTGAGGTAGATTACCACTTCCCAACCATAACAATACATAAGATGGCTAAGATGCCTTTCATACCTGACCCTCGCTATTCACACAGTACAGAAAAGCAGTATGATGCCAATAGGCAAATACGTGAAGATGTTTCAATGACCCAAAGAGCGCCATATCCCCAAGCGCATGAGATAGGCTTGCCACGTTTTAAGATGAAAACTTGAAGTGTACGCCGATATTAATCGTTGGGTCGGTACTTGGTTTGGCTGGGTTTTGATTTCGGCTGTACAGTTCCAAAATGATAATATTAGGAAAAAGCCAAATTAGGCGCTGTCATTAATTATAATTGACCATACCATACAAATACACATCGAGCAGGAGAAGTTGTTTTTTTGAAGGGCAAACCTGTGCTTTTAGAGATACATCAACAAGTAGCGATGGCTGCGGTTATATTTGTTTTGTATATGTTGATTACCGCAGTCTTTAATATGGGTTAATATGTTATAGAAGGTGTAGAATGTAGTAGGCTTACATGTTAGTAAGCCTACCACTCAGCATGGGATAAACCTACGGTTTACCCACCTTTCGTTCTACATTAGGGGTATAGTATTGCAATTATTCGGAATAATATAACCCTTATTATATAGACCGTTAAACCGTCTATAGCATTATTTCTTTTTTCTTCTCCTTAAGCTTTTCAAAGTACAACTGCTTATAGGTAGGATTTTGTAGCTCCCTGAATTTTGATTCAAGGTTGCCATAGTCGTTGATTACTGATGAAGGCTTAGCTGTAAATATATGTACCATATCGCGAAACTTATCCCAACCGATATGCTCCAAACCCAGAAATTTAATTAAATCATGAAACTCTTTATTCCTGATTTTGTCACCTTTGCTTAGTTTCTGTGATAGCAATATGTGATCCACAACCTTTGGAGAGATGCAATCTATAAACTTAATGTATTTCAGTTCCTTAATCATGTAGTCATAATTTTCTTCCCAGTTATCCAGCAAGTCGCCAATGGTACGGCATTTGCTATTTGCAAAAGCTACACCGCTAACCTTTTTTATATTTACTTCAGATCGCAGATAATATATGCCATCCCTGAGTTCAAGTTTTTTGTCAGATTTGCGCTTCTTCTTCATTTCTGCACCTTTGTTGTAACAAGAAACATTCAGGTTATCGCCCATATGGGTTACAGTATCTGTATTTATCCGCATTATATTTTTAAGGTTTCGGTGGTCTATCACCGATAAATTAAATAGGGCGAAATTAGGCTCATGTTCATTGGTAACGCCCAACTCAATCCGGTAGTTATCGAAATCCCTTATAATATCTGTGCCCAAACAAAGCCTGTCCATGAGCAGAATTAAAGCATCAATAAAATCTGTTTTACAAAAATCTTGCACACTATCAACTCCATAATACCATTTCCTTAAGCTGTTGCCGAACTTAACTTCTACTATATTGTTTTTATAACAGTATTTAATAGTTAATTTTAGCTTAGCATGCGATTTCATTTCATTTTTATCTGATGATTCAATTGCATCGAAATCCTTATACACCTTGCCTGTGTAAACTTCATTTTTTTTGTTTTTGAAAACTTTTTTAATCCTTACATTAGCACCAAGCTCGCGAATGTAATCATCAAACACCCATTTATCGGCACCAAATAGTACTGCCGCTCTTATATAATCTACCATGGTAATTAAATTTAATATTCTTTCCATTTAAATGTCCCGCTAATAAGCGGGGCTTTGAGCTCCAACCTATCGTGTTTTATTTATTATCATCAACGCTGCAAAATAGCTGGTCATAATGACCTTCAAATTCTAATTCATTATAGAACTTTAAACCATCATTTTTTATAAATTTTAAGCCACGATCCTCCATTAGCTTCAGTTGTGATGGCTCCAGTCCATAATCGAGAATGGCTCCAATTTCACTAATTTCCATACTCTCCATTTCTTCAATTTCTATTTCAAGCTGAATCTTTTCCCGATAGGCTTTTTCTAAATCTTTTAGAGCTTTTTGGATTTTTTGTTCTGGAGTTTTAATTTTTGTTTTCATGGCAGTTTAATTAATATTAAAGAATTGTTCGCAGTTGCTTAGCTTAAAGAGCCTGTTACCATTTTTCACAGCCTGGCTGTATTTAAGACCTGCCCTAACGCGCCTTTCAAGCGTGGTTTGGCTAATTTGAAAAAAAGCACATACTTCTTTTGTTGTTAGTAGTTTTTCATCTTTCTGATCATTTTGTTGGATTTTCTCCTCTTTACTTAATAAGGCTTCATCCAAAAAAGCCTCGAAGGAACTTAATAATAGGTTTTTCTTATCATTCATAATTCATAGCATTTGTTGTTATTTGCTGATACAAATCTATGTCGGTAAATGTATGCTAAACAAGTGCCTGCGTTACTTTTGCAGAATAAAAAGTGGTGTAAGCGTGAGCCATTATGACATTCGCAAAAAGTAAAAATGTGTTGAAGAAGGGAGTGAAAAGTGCTATGTTAAAATTTAACAATTATATTGCGATATATTTATTCTGTAAGTTTTAACTTATATTTAACACTTAATTATCTGTATTTCAATTTTTTATAACTTTAAATTATTTATTTTTAGATTTTGAGCTAATTTTTAATTTGCACAAAAAAAGCGAGGCAATGCCTCGCAACTTAATTTTTGCATCAATTTATTTAATGATTTCCTTCCCGCTGTAGGTAATTAAGTAAATCAAATGCTTTTTTTGCCTGCCGTTGCTTTTCCTTTTTTACTTCTGCTAACGTGGGTTTCTTTTCATCTATAGTCATCAGGTCATATCGCCAGTTACCATAGCATCTAAGCCCTTCAGCATCTGTAAAGCGAAACCACAGCACAGTCTTTACTTCGTAGGTGAATGCACTGCCATTTTTACCATAATTAGTAGTAATGTTTTGCTCAATGCTGGTTTTGCCAGCACCGCATTCGCTCATCATCCGCTGTTCCGATCCTTTTAAAATTTCGGTTTTTACTTCACTGTCACCTGTACGCTTCTGGGCAAAACTTGACACTGCGCCAAGGCATAACATTATGAATAGGGTGTGTTTCATCTTTCGGATTTATAAAAGTTAATTGTAAATACATTATACAGCTGTCCTACAATACTGATTAGAACGAGGTACAGCCCGAAGGTCATGCTATTAAGTATTGGCGTGGGCAGTTCCAAAATGTATTTCATGGTAATACCGACAACGATAAGATTAAGTAAAGTGCCTATTGCAATCAGGAAGTAAGACTTTGCTGAAGCACCTAACACTACAACAACATAAGTGATAGGAATCAGATATAGAAATTTTACATACTCCTGTATATCGGCTAAGCTTTCTTTGCGGTTCACAAAGAAGTTGAACATCTGGACGATCTCATGCCCTGATACAGATATATGTAATACTGGTATTGAAAACCATGGAGAAAAATAGCCTATGAAGCCAATACTGCATACTATAGCAGATGTTATTAATGTACGATAGGTAGGAGTCTTTGAAGTAGGAGTTTTATAAGATACAAATGTAACTTCTGTTTCTCTCTCCTTTCTAACTGGATGTGCCCTATAATATTCATTGATTGAGCCGCCCGGATTGTTTGCTATCCATTCAGATAATGTTGGTGGTTTTAGTTCATTGCTCATTTTATAATTTTTATGCAGCTAAAATAATAAAAGTTCGCATTAATGCGGTTTTTTGAATCGCTTTTATTCCCAATTTTCGCAGCATGGACAATCTCGAAGATAAAATCATTCAACAAATAGAAAGGGTTTCTAAGAAAATTAAGCGCCTTCGAAAAGCAAAAGGCTTCACGAGTTTTGAAGCCTTTGCCAATGAATATGATTTAGATCGTGTACAGTATTGGCGTGTTGAAAGTGGTACTAATATGACATTAAAGACATTTTTTAGAATTCTAGAAATTCACAATATCACAGCTCAAGAATTTTTCAGTGATATTTAGTAGAATATTTTTGATGTTGCCATCTGCTTTCGAATATTAGAGATATTACTGTTTACATAAATCATTGTAGTTTTAATATTACTATGCCCCATAGTTTTACTTAGGTCAAATGCGCTTAACTTACTTGCCATCATGCTTCCAAAAGTATGCCTAGATAAATGAAAGTGCAGGTTTACGGTAATGCCGCTTAATTCGCCTATACGTTTTAAATCGCGATGACAAACCTGATTCTTCTTTGAAGGGAAGATTGTTTCACGCTCTGGGGATGAATATTTACCAATTAGTTGTACAGCATCGTTAATTAAGGGGATGTTTACTACAGTTCCTGTTTTCTCTGTAGTCAATGATATTTGTAATTCACCGCCATTATCTTTAATTATATGCTTATTGCTAAGCCTAACTACATCACCGTAGCGAAGTGAAGTGTAACAGCTAAACAGGAACATATCGCGGGTAACTTCAAGCCCTGTATCTTTACCCCTAGCCCCTTCAGTGAATGTAAGCCGTTTCAAAGTTGCTATATCATCTTCAGTTAGCGTTTCCATTCTTGGTTTCCCTTTCTTTACTTTGAAATCAAGATAAGGGCTTTCCTTAATTACTTTCCTTTTTATGCCGTAATTAATAATAGCTTTTAGGATTTTGTGGTGCTGCCAAATGCCATCTACTCCAACGCCTTCTTTAATCAGGAAGTTCTCAAACTTTAACGGAAATTTGTGGTTAAGGTCACTAAGGTTAATTTTTGGCTGAAACTTTTTCAGGCGTTTTTTCACTAACAGGTAATGTTTTTGTGTACCTGGCTTAATTTCCCTGAACTTAGCTTGATAACATTCTTCTAAAAGGGCGTAGAATGCACTATTCTTTTGCTTGGTAAACTGGTTTTTTACCATCTCAAGAGTCAGCTCATTATCAGCAGCAACCTGTTGCCAAAGAAATTTCTCAATTTCACCTACCCGTTTTTTTAGTACGCTGTTTTTTATACTTGATGCTGCTTCCTTAAACGAACTAAACTTTGTATCCCACCCTGCTTCTTCCGAATTCATATTGGTTGGAAGTTTTATAGTTTTCCTTTCAATAGTTACCTTTATATATATTGGGCATTGTCCATCCTGACGCTTTTTGTCTTTTCTTAATATTGCTTTTACATTAAAATCTTTCATGTGAAATGTCTTTCTTAATCTAATAGCTGGCACTCACTATTTTCAAGAACAAATAAAGTAAGAAATAAATTACAAAAAAAGAGTATATCTTTGAATTCTATGTAGTTGTATCGATTAAATAATTTTAAAAAATATAAATCTAATTTTTATGCAGTCGTAAGA
>JBQGDD010000411.1:0-4296 GCA_052038845.1 Dyadobacter sp.
CGATGACCTTACTACAGAAGAGCTTTCAGATTTAGGAGAAGATGAATTTTACGGTTTCCCGGTAGAATCTGGTATTGCCTGTTTTCTTGATGCCGAAACTAATAACAGCCTTCTTGATAAAATGGACAGGCTACAGCAAGCCGACCCCGAATCTAACTATTATGATGAAGTACTTGCAGAAGAGTTTAGGTCATATTCCGGTAAAAATAAATTTTCAAGGGAACTTGGTGACTGGAATGACCACAAGCCCGATCGGGATTCTGACAATAACGTAATTATGTTTGCATCAGGTTGGGGCGATGGCTATTACCCCGCTTACTGGGGGCTGAATGAAAATGGAGATGCAACCGAGCTGGTTATTGATTTTCTTATAAATGAATTTGAGGAAGATAGCGAAGACTAAAATCCAGAGTTTAATACAGTAACTGTAGCTCTTTTATACGGAATTTTTTAACAGTATCATCCTCAAGCTGAACCAGTAAGCCCCCATCCTCTGCAACGCCTTTTATAATACCCATAAACCTTTTCCCGAAACTTTCAAAAGGCATGGGTACGCCTGCTTTATATAGGTTGTTGTGATAGCCCTGCCAAAGCACGGTGGTATCTTTGTTAAGCACCCTAGATACATTTTGTTTAAGGTGTATAACAACTTCATCAAGCAGGGCATAAACATCATGCTCTTTGCCTGTTGCAAGTGCGAGCGAAGATGCCTTTGGGATATTATTAAAATTTTGCTGGTTAACATTAATGCCAATACCAATTACCGAAAATATTTCGCCGTCGTTTTTTATGCTGTTTTCTATTAGTACCCCGCCTAGTTTTTTATTACCTGCCAAAATGTCGTTAGGCCATTTTACAGATAAATTATTTATACCCGTTTTTTTTAAAGCATTCAGTATGCTTACGGCAACAGCTACATTCAGGTTAAAAATTTCATTTACACCAAGTAGCAAGTCTTTAATTAAAACACTAAAGGTTAAGTTTTTACCGGGTTCAACTTCCCAAACCGAACCCATCTGCCCTTTCCCGCCGGTCTGATTATCGGTTATAACAACAGTAAAATTTTCTACGTATCTTGTAGCGCACAGTTTTTTTAAGTACTCATTAGTGGAGTTAATGGCACTGAGTTTGATAATATTCACTAAAAAAACAATTATATCTCTTAATCTTATGCAAAGAGTTCAAAAGTAAATACAAAAAATGATAACTTTGCGATATATACAAATTTTTTAAATGGCGAAAAAAAATATAAGCAATGATGATCTCCTAACCAATATCATCAAAGGAATTGAAGAAGTTAAAGGCAATGATATAGACATCCTGGATTTAAGGGCAATTGATAATACCGTATGCGACTATTTTGTAATATGCAACGGTACTTCTAATACACAGGTGAACGCTATAGTTCACTCAATTCAAAAAACAGTTTCTAAAGAGTTAAAAGACAAACCATGGCATGTTGAAGGTACAGACAACGGCGAATGGGTACTTATGGATTATGTAAACATTGTAGTACACGTATTCCAGAAGCACATTCGTGAATATTATAATATTGAGAGCCTGTGGGGCGATGCCAGAATAACATCTATAGGAAACAACTACTAAAAACAAATCATGTCGAATAAAGATAATAAACCTAACAAAATTAAAGTAAGCCCCTGGCTTATATACGGAGGTATTTTACTAATATTCCTTGCTATTAACTTTATAGGTGGCGGTGGCGGTTGGAACGACCCGAAGCCAACAACGCTTTCTAATTTTTACAAATATCTTGATAATGACCAGGTTAATAAAGTAATATTTAATAAAACCTCGGCAAAAGTATATTTAAAAGAAGATGCCCTTTCTACTAAAGATCATGAAAAAGTACAGGAAGATATGTTTGGCAAGCCAAACAAAGGTCCTCATTACACACTTGAAATAGGTAATTCTGAACTTTTTCAGAAAAAACTTGACGAAGCAAGAGAAGCAGGCAAGCTGAATGATTATGACTCTGAAGCTGAAAGTATGTGGGGCGACCTTCTTATTACCTTATTACCTATCCTGATACTTGTGGCATTATGGATTTTTATGATGCGAAGAATGGCAGGAGGCGGCGCAGGAGGCGGCGGTGGCCAGATATTTAACATCGGTAAATCTAAAGCTAAGCTTTTTGACGAAAAGAATGATATTAAGGTAACCTTTAAAGATGTTGCCGGGCTTGAAGGTGCAAAAGAGGAAGTGCAGGAAATTGTTGAGTTCCTTAAAAATCCTGAAAAATATACCAACATAGGGGGTAAAATCCCCAAAGGTGCATTGCTTGTAGGTCCTCCGGGAACCGGTAAAACGTTACTGGCAAAAGCTGTAGCAGGTGAAGCTAAAGTTCCCTTCTTTTCACTGTCAGGGTCTGACTTTGTAGAGATGTTTGTGGGTGTAGGTGCTTCAAGGGTACGTGACCTTTTCAAGCAGGCTAAAGAGAAATCTCCCGCTATCATTTTTATTGATGAGATTGATGCGGTAGGACGTGCACGTGGTAAAAACAATTTTTCGGGTTCTAACGATGAACGTGAAAACACGCTGAACCAGCTATTAACAGAAATGGATGGCTTTGGTACTAATACTAACGTTATTGTACTTGCGGCAACTAACCGTGCTGATGTACTTGATAAAGCACTTATGCGTGCAGGACGTTTTGACAGGCAGATATATGTTGACCTGCCGGACATAAGGGAACGTCAAGAAATTTTTGAAGTGCATTTAAAACCGCTTAAAAAATCTGAAGGGCTTGATACTGATTTTCTTGCCAAGCAGACACCCGGTTTCTCTGGTGCAGATATTGCTAATGTTTGTAATGAAGCAGCTTTAATTGCTGCCAGAAAAGATAAAAAAGCGGTAGATAAACAAGACTTTCTTGATGCTGTTGACAGGATTGTTGGCGGTCTTGAAAAGAAAAACAAAATTATATCTTCTGAAGAGAAAAGGGCTATTGCTATACACGAGGCAGGCCATGCTACAATAAGCTGGATGGTAGAGCATGCACATCCTTTGGTTAAGGTTACTATAGTACCACGTGGGCAAAGCCTTGGTGCGGCATGGTATTTACCTGAAGAAAGATCTATTGTAAGACCAGACCAGATGCTTGATGAAATGTGTGCCACTATGGGCGGACGTGCTGCCGAAAAAGTAATATTTAATAAAATATCTACAGGTGCATTAAGCGATTTAGAGAAGGTAACTAAGCAGGCGCGTGCTATGGTTACCATATATGGGCTTAACGATAAACTTGGCAACATTACATACTACGACTCTTCAGGGCAAAGTGAGTATAACTTCTCAAAACCATATTCTGAAGAAACGGCTAACCTGATTGATAAGGAGATTTCTGCTTTAATTGAGGAGCAGTATCAAAGGGCAATCAATATTTTAGAAGAAAATAAAGATAAACTGCTTAAACTTGCCGACATACTTATTGAAAAAGAGGTAATATTTAAAGATGACCTTGAGCAGATATTCGGTATAAGGCCTTTTGAGAAAACAGATATAGAACCAGTTACAGAGTCATAAGGCTCATAATAGATAAAAACTTTAAAAATCTTAATTCGATTGCAAAATTGAATTAAGATTTTTTTATCTTTGAGTAATATCACAAAACCTGCGATAATACAATATGAGTCTTTTCAGAAAAATTTTTGGTGCTGTTAACGATATTTCCAACGAAGAAAAAAAGAATGAAACAAGTCCTTTTCTTCCACAGGATGAATTACCTGTTGATGAGCAGTTTACCATTAATTTTAAAAAGAACGGAGGGAAATTTTTATATTGTGATACTATTGAAGAAGTGCATGAACAGTTTCTTAATGTGCTTGAAGAGAATGACTGGTTTGAATGTGAGGTTATGTGCTATGAACCTAAATTATTTGGTTTACTTGACGAAAATAAGCTCTCTTACCGCAAATCTGAAAATCCAAAATTTCTTTTAGCTTCGTGTGAAAACCTTATTGCCGATGAAGGATCTATTTTATTTTCCTCTAACCAAATAAAGCAAAATAAACCTAACGAGCTTCCTGCAAATATTGTTATTTATGCTACAACCAGCCAAATACTTGGAACCAAAAGTGATGGCTTAAGGGAAATAAAGAAAAAATACGACAAAGACTATCCTACCAATATAACCACAATTAAATATTTTGAAAAAGCTAAAGAAGAAGATTTCCTGCAATACGGGAGTTCTGCTAAAAATCTGTACCTTTTGCTTTTAGAAGACCTGTAAGATGAACGAAAGCGTCGTTAGGACACTCTCCGGCATTGTTTATATTG
>JBQGDD010000412.1:0-14231 GCA_052038845.1 Dyadobacter sp.
ATAGCCAACAGGAGGGAAAAATAACTCTCGTGAAAGGAAGTACATAAACCTTATTTATTGAGTTGCAAATTTAAACAATACACTAAAAGCAGGATTATAACGAAATAATAAAATGAAGGATAGAGGCATAAAAAAATCCCGAAAAGAATAGGCTTTCGGGATTCATTTTTAATATTCTCTTTTATTTAGAAAGGAAGATCGTCATGGTCTTCTTCTTTGTAATTGGTAGCAGGCTCAAAAGCATCATGCGCTGCCGGTGCCTGTGGCGCCTGAGGATACCCCTGCGGAGCTTCCGGCTGTAGTTTCTCTATCCTCCATCCCTGTATAGAGTTAAAGTATTTGGTTTCGCCCTGTGGGTTTACCCATTCCCTTCCCCTAAGGTTTATAGATATTTTTACAGGCTCGCCTGTAGTAAAGTTATTAAGCAGGTCGCATTTGTCCTGTGTAAACTCTACCATTATATGCTGCGGATACTGCTCATCTGTAGTTACCACTATTTCTCTTTTTCTAAAACCGTTGCTCCCAAAGGTTTTAGTTTCGTCAATCATTTTAATTCTTCCTGAAACTTCCATAAATTGCTTGTTGTTATTTTCTGCCAAAGGCAGCCATCGTTATTAAAAATTCTTTTTTGCCAGCAGTACTTTCCACGCTTTTTGTACCTCGTTATTATCAAGGTACTGCTTTGCTTTTCTGTATTGCTTATCGTTATCATCGGCACTTAATACCGCCTTAATATCAAAATCGTCTTTCACAAAGGTATTAATTTCATCTTCGTTTGGCAATGTTTCTACATTACCTAATTTGCCTAAGTCATTACCGTTAAAAACACCGCACTCCTTTACAAAATCCGGAATGGCATCTACGCCAATACCCAGTGTGGTAAGGGGTTTTTCAACTTCAAACAGACCTTCGTTAGCACGGCTGTACCAGTTGCCGCCCATGCGCGATACCAAGTCAATTTTATGCTGGTCAACAGCACCGTTGGCATCGAGTATGTTTTCATCAATATGTAGTTTTACCACTTCGCATATAATCAGGTTGCCTGCGCCACCATCTTTACCCAATGATACAATTTCATTTACCTTGCACTCAAACTGCACAGGCGACTCTTTAACTCTGAAAGGCTTTACAACGTCGGACTCCAGCATAGTAAGCCCTGATTTTTCAAACTCATTTATACCCTCGGCATATTCTGTGCTCGATAATGATGCCTGCTGTACAATAGCGTAGTTTACCACATTTATAACCACCTCGCGGTTAAGCTCTGCATTTATAAGGGTATGCTTTACAGTATTATCCCTTACCCTCCTTGCGGGAGAAAACACCAATATGGGTGGATTGGCACTAAACACATTAAAAAAACTGAAGGGAGATAAATTTGGTGTTCCGTTCTTATCAAGCGTACTGGCAAAGGCTATGGGCCTTGGCCCTATGGCTCCCTGAAGGTAGCCCTGTAGCTGTGCAGTAGGTATTTCTTTTGGGTTTATACTAAGCATTGTGTTTTGTTGTTTTTACAAAGATAAATTTTCTGACTTATTAATTGGGGTCACAGTAAATATTTAACGGGTACCTTTTATGTAAAATAACACTCCTGCAAACACGTTATTATTACCTGCGCCTTATAGCAAAGTGTGTATAGCCCGGCTAACTTTTTACTATCTTTAAGCCTGAAAAAACAATTGCAATGCAAATTTCTGATAACCGAAATTTTACCCGTTGGTTTATTATAATAGCTTCGTTTATTATCGTGCTGCTTATAGTATGGAATACCTATTATCTTTTCCAGACTTTTAAAGAAGAGGAGCGTATGAAAATTGAGCTGTGGTCCAGTGCAACGGAAGCCCTGTACAGCCCGGTTGAAGATAAAACACTTGAAACACTTAATGATATTACCAATAACAATACCACCATACCTATAATATTAACCGATGCTAATGGTATAATACGTAATTCAAGAAATATTGATGAAAGTATTTTGCTGGACCATGTGGTAAAAGATTCTTTACGTGCCTATAAGCTACTTGAAGAGTTTAAAGCTGCCAATAACCGCCTTACCGTTGAATATTTGCCGGGCGAAGTGCAGTATGTGTATTATGGTAATTCATCCCTACTAAATCAGCTTAAATATTACCCGATAGCCCTGCTGCTTATTATAGTGCTTTTTGCAACTGTAGTATATATATTTTTCAGGGCTAATAAAATGTCGGCACAAAACAGGCTTTGGGCAGGTATGGCAAAAGAAACAGCGCACCAGATAGGCACTCCGCTGTCATCGTTATTAGGGTGGATAGAAATAATGAAGGCTGATAATGTAGATGAAACTACAGTAACCGAAATTGAAAAAGATGTAAACAGATTACAGATTATTGCCGAGCGTTTCTCTAAAGTAGGCTCTGAACCGGTACTGGAAAAAAGGGATATTATTGCAGAAACAGAAAAGTCTTTCCAATATTTAAAGTCCCGTGCCTCAAGCCAGGTTGATTTTATTTTTAGTGCGCCACAGCACCCTGTTATGGTTATGCTGAACCCCGAACTGCATAGCTGGACAGTAGAGAACCTTGTAAAGAATGCAATTGATGCTATGAGAGGCAAAGGCAGGCTCGAAGTTACTATAGAAGAGAAGGACAATATTGTAAAAATAAAAGTGAGCGACACCGGGAAAGGGATGCCAAAGAGCCGTTATAAAAAAGTATTTGAGCCTGGCTTTACTACCAAAAAAAGAGGGTGGGGCTTAGGCTTATCTTTAACTAAGCGTATTGTAGAAGAATACCATAAGGGTAAAATAAAAGTACTTCACTCAGAAATTGGGAAAGGCACTGTGATGCAGGCTGGGTTTAAAAAAGCATAAAAAAACCGGAATGAATCCGGTTTATAAGTTGTTGTTTATGGCTGTTGCCAGCTTTTCAAATTCTTCTTTTTCAAGCTTTACTTTATTAATAAAGCGCATTTCGTCCATTTCGTTAAGCGGTATAAGGTGTACATGCACATGAGGAACTTCAAGCCCCACTACAGCAACGCCTACACGTTTGCAGGGAACTGTTTTTTCTAACGCTATTGCCACTTTACGGGAAAACTTCATTAACCCGATATAGTGCTCCTCATCCATATCAAAGATTTTGTTTACCTCTTTTTTAGGGATGCACAGTGTATGCCCTTTGGCATTTGGGTTTACATCTAAAAAAGCCAGATAGTTATCATCTTCGGCTACTTTATACGCAGGTATTTCTCCGTTTACTATTTTAGTGAAAATTGAACTCATGGTAAAGAATTAATGTTCGTCCCTTGATATTTCAAGTACTTCAAATTTAAGTGTACCATTCGGTACCTGTATTTCCGCTACCTCACCCACAGATTTGCCTAAAAGTCCCTTGCCTATAGGCGAGGTTACCGATATTTTACCAGATTTAAGGTCGGCTTCACTTTCTGCTACCAGTGTATATTTCATTTCCATGCCATTAACCTGATTTTTGATTTTCACTGTAGAAAGTACTAATACTTTAGATACATCAAGCTGAGATTCGTCTATAAGGCGTGCATTAGCCAGTACCTCTTCCATTTTAGCTATTTTAAGCTCAAGTAATCCCTGTGCTTCTTTTGCGGCGTCATATTCGGCATTTTCCGAAAGGTCTCCCTTGTCCCTTGCCTCGGCAATTGCCTGAGATGCTTTGGGACGCTCTATACTTTTAAGCTGATCCAGCTCGTCTCTTAATTTTTTTAGTCCTTCTGCTGTGTAGTAAGATACTGTACTCATAACTTCATCGTTTATATAAATAGAAAAAATCCCATTCAACACGGGATTTCTTTTTGCAAAGATAGTATTTTATGTTAAATCAATTTTTAAATATATGCAATAGCATACATCAAAGTTAATTAAATTAAATTTGTTTCATAATTATTCTTATAAAATTTATCAATATGAAAAAATATATTTTCCTGCTCATTATTTTACCGCTTTTATTTTCTTGTGAAAGAGATAATGTAAGGATGGTAAACCGCTTTCTGCCTGATTATAACTTTTCTATAGGCATAGATATGAGCCTGCCATTATACTCGCAATTACGCTTTACAGGAAACCCTGTGTATGTTAACCAGGCAGGTATCGGCATTAATGGTATTATAGTTATGAATATCGGAGGGGGCTATGTAGCGTATGAGGCAAGCTGCCCAAACCAGCCGTTGGATAGCTGCTCTAGGCTGGAGTTAAACGGAATTATTGCCGTATGCCCCTGCGACGATGCAGAGTATAACCTGTACAGCAGCCAGGCAACAGGAAAAGAATATCCGCTAAAGTCATACAGGATAGAAGTAATAAGCCCTACGTTTATACGCGTGTATAATTAATGCCTGTAATTACCATAGTAACAAGGGTTAAAGCACCTATAGATGTTGTTTTTGACCTTTCAAGAAGCATAGACCTGCATAAAATATCCACCTCGCATACAAAAGAAGAAGCTGTGGGTGGAAGGGTGTCGGGTTTGATAAGTATGGGCGAAAGCGTAACATGGAAAGCGAGGCATTTTGGGGTAACGCAGTACCTTACCTCAAAAATTACATATTACAATAAGCCTTATAAGTTTACAGATGAAATGGTGAAAGGTGCTTTTAAAAGTTTTAAGCATGAACATATTTTTACCGAAGAAAACGGGCAAACTGTAATGCAGGATGTTTTTACTTATACAAGTCCCTTTGGTATTTTAGGCAGGGTTGCAGATGTATTGTTCCTTAAAAAATATATGGCAGAATTACTACGCGTGCGAAACAGCAGTATTATAGCGTTTGCCGAAGATGCTGCCAAATACAAAAAAATCCTGCCACAATAAATGCAGCAGGATTCAGCAATATAAAGAAAAATTTAGTTGGATTAAAACTTAAGGGTTGCACCTACTAAAAAGTTGATACCCGCCTGTGGGTAGAACCCTGCACCTTCTATAGTTTGTATAGCTCCGGGATTAGTAAAGTCATCATTAAACGTGTAAAAGTAACCGTTAGACTCATACTGAACGTCAAAAATGTTATTTACAAGCCCTGAAAACAGTATAGATTTTATAAAGCTGTTTGGAAGGACAAGTTCATAAGAAACATTAAAGTCATTTATAAAATAGCTGTCCAGTTTAGAGTTTTCAGAGTCAATATTGCCCATAAACTGCTCGCCTACGTATTTTGAAAGCAGGGATACCTGGAGATTTTTAGCAGGGAGATAGGTTAAATTATTACCCGCTATAATATTAGGAGAAAATGCTATGTTGGTATTACCAAGATTTAATAGTTCGCCATCCCTTTCAAAAAGGAAATCAATATTTTTATTAGTACTTAACGCAATATTGGGGCTTACTATAAATTTATCAGAAAAAAACAGGGTAGCATCAACCTCTATACCCAGTCTGTAGCTGTCGCCACTGTTGGTGTAAACCGGTGCGCCTACATCGTTTATCTCTCCCGTTAGCACAAGCTGGTCTTTATACCTCATGTAATATCCGTTAACATTAAAGCGCGTTTTAGGAGTAGTGTACCTCCATCCAAGCTCAAAGTCATTAAGCGTTTCCGGTTTAAAGCTGCCGTTTTCATAATCATCCCTACGTGGCTCCCGGTTTGCCCTAGCATAAGAAAAATAGATATTATTACGCTGGTTCATCAGGTAAGTAAGCCCTGCCTTGGGGTTAAAAAAGTCGAAAGTATCATCTACAAGGGTAGGCTGTACTCCGTCTGCTTTGTAATTTACCCTTCTATACTGCAGGTCGCTAAACAGGTTAAACTTTTGAGATACCTGCCAATTGGCTTTACCAAACACGTTAAAGTCTGTTTTACTGGCAAAATTATCATAGTAGCGGTCTCTTATTTCGCTGTCTGAAGCATTTCTTGCCCATATTATTTCTCCAAAATGATCGCCATCATATTTGTTCCATGCACCGCCAAAAATAACATTCCAGTTATCTTTTTT
Source organism: Dyadobacter sp. (assembly GCA_052038845.1). Taxonomy (GTDB): domain Bacteria; phylum Bacteroidota; class Bacteroidia; order Flavobacteriales; family Flavobacteriaceae; genus Flavobacterium. The sequence goes on from JBQGDD010000412.1 coordinate 5,939, forward strand.
ATAGTTGGCAGAAAAAGTAGTGCCGTAAAAATCATTTTCCAGCCACCTTCTCCTTATCAGGTCGGTAGTATTTATTGTTTCGCCCCCAATGGTAATGGGGGTAAGTCCGTAATTGGCAAAGTTTTCATCTTCCCTGTATTGTTCATAATAGCCTGCCCCTTTTGTATAATGCAGCGCTACGTTTGTGTTCCAGTAGTCATTAAGCCTTTGGTTCCAATGAAGCTGGTAATGATCCTGCTGATAATTATCAGTTTCATTATCATAAAAGCGGGTTATCCCGTTTTCGTCAGTATATTCTCCCGCAACATTATATGTCCTGTCGTTTTCAAGTTTTTCAGGATCTTCAAGACCGTACCATGCCTGGTATGTTTGTTGCACCCCGCCAAATACCAATGCTTTTATAAGGGTATTGTTATCTACATAAGTACCCTGTAAAAAGTAAGATTTAAGGTCTGACGATGCCCTGTCAATAAAACCGTCAGAAGCAATGTTAGACAGTCTTCCTGCCATTTCAAACTTATCATTCATAAGCCCGGTACTAAACTTAACCGTGTGCTTGCGGGAATTAAAGCTACCAAAAGAATTGGCAATTTCTCCATTGGCTTCATTAGAAAAACCGTCGGTCAGTACATTAAGGCTAGCGCCAAATGCACCTGCTCCGTTAGTTGAAGTACCAACTCCGCGCTGTAGCTGAATGTTCTCTGCCGATGAAGCAAAATCTCCCATGTTTACCCAAAAGCTGCCGTGCGACTCTGAGTCATTATAAGGGATACCGTTTAGTGTAACATTAATTCTTGAAGCATCAGAACCCCTAACCCGCATAGAGGTATAGCCTATACCTGCACCGGCATCTGTAGTAGTTACTACAGAGGGTTCAAAGTTTAAAAGTATAGTAATATCCTGACCTAAATTTCTTGGTTCAAGCTCTTCTTTTGTGATATTACTAAATGTTACCGGAACAAGCGGATTAACGCGGACAGCCTGTACAAGCACCTCTTCAAGCCTGTAATCGTTTGTCCTTATAGTATCCTGCTGTATAATGGTATCCTGCTCCTGTGCAGAAGCGTTTAATGCAAAAAGGCTAAATGTAATTGCAAAGAGTATTTTTGCGCCTGCATTTTTGCGATAGTTGAATAAAAGTTTCATCCGTAAAATGTTTTTACGAATAAAAGGGGCAATTATTCATTAGTTATTAATAAAAATTGATTGTGTTGGCAAACTTTACGGCGTGCACTCCGTTTAGTTTTGCTTTTTCCCTTGGCAGCATTACCCGCCCAGGTTCTTTGGGTATAATCTCAGCTCGTTATTTAGAGCACCCCTTTGAGACGGCGCAAAAGTAACTAAAAAATATTATCCGTATAACAATATTGAAATGTTTTTTAAAAATCAGGTTTTTTGCGCAACTGCTTTTTTTCTGCCTGTCTGCGTTTGCCCTCAATTCTCTTTTTTATAACTGTTTTAGGTACTTTAGTCCGCTTACGCTGTTTAGGTATAATAAGCGCATTTTCCAGTATGCTGAAAAACCGTTTTATTACAATTTCTTTATTTCTAATCTGGCTGCGGTCTTCATCGCATTGTAATATAAGTACATTTTCTTTAGTAAGTTTGGCGGCAAGGTTAGCTTCGGCAAGAGCTTTTTCTTCATCGCTTAATGCCTGAGACTGCATCAGGTTAAAACTAAGCACCACCTTAGAGGATACTTTGTTTACATTTTGCCCGCCCGCACCACTACTACGCACCGCTTTAAACTCCAGTTCTGATAGTATTTTTTCTTTGTCCAAAAGTAAGTTTAAGTTAATTAGGCTGGTGTGCAGGTTTCAGCAGGTCGTTTACTGTTTTTACCGGATTAAAAGTTTCTAAAGGTACTTCAGTAAAAATAGTTATCCACCCTGCCATTGCACCGTTCCATAAGCCCGGTAATTCGTATGATTTTACATCAACCCCCATCCTGTTTTTTTGTACAATAAAACCGGTAGACTCATCTACATACTGTGTCAGGTCAAAAGGTTCTCCCTTGTAGTTCTTTAACCCGCATACAAGGTCAACTGGGTTAAAGTGGGTAGATTGTGATAATATTTCAGCCTGTTTTTTATTTTCAAGGTCAATTTGGGAGCTCTCTACAATTTGCAGTGATGTTTTACCTGATTCATCTTTCACCCAAAAAGGACCGCCACCCGGTTCACCTTCATTTTTAACCATTCCGCATATCCTTATCGGGCGGTTCAGTATCTCTTTTATATACTGTATTTTGTTTTCAGGAGTATATTTCTCAACATCTTTAGAAATGTCGATAGTAAGTTTTTCTTTTATAAACAAAAGAATTGCTGTAATGTCGCTATCTGTTAATTTATTATTATCTATTTTGAGCAGGCAGTCAAAGACCTGTTCCTGTAGCTTTATCAGCAGTCCTGCCAGTGCTTTTTTATACAGCGAAATTACATCGGTATGGTTGTAGCTAACATTGTCAATATTTTTTACAAATACAATATCGGCATCCAGCTTGTTGAGGTTTTCTATAAGCGCACCGTGCCCGCCGGGCCTGAAAAACAGCCTGCCTTCATCATCCCTGAAGGGGGTATTGTCTAAATTTACAGCTATGGTATCTGTTTCTTTATGCTGATACGAAAAGCTAAAGCCTACATTAATACCTGTTTCCTCTTCAATTTTAGGTTTAACTTCATTAATGGCATCCAGGAAGCCATCTAAATGCTCTTCTGAAATGGTAAAATGTGTATGTGATTTACCATTTGATGATGCATAAACAGCACTCTCATTTAAATGCTCATAAATAGGGGTTGCTGTACAGGAACTATATTGATGAAAAGGCAATATGCCTTTTGGTTTATTGGCATAATCAAAACGCTCATCAGTAAGCATAGTCTTTATGAAATGGTAATAGCGCATATTCTTATTCCACCCAGAATAATCAGGGTTTTGCCTGAGATATTCCATAATCTCGCTGTAAAAAGGGAATTTATCCAACCCTGCCAAAAAAACGTTTAACGATGTGTCTTTTTTAGTGTTTATATAAGCATTTATAGTTTCCTTTTCAGGATTATAATTCATTAAAAATTCATTAAGGAATTTAAACATCCTTGTTGCCGCCCCCGATGCCGGAACGAACTTCATGAGTTTTAGCCCTGCTTTGGCATTATCAAAAATATGGCTGTATTCTTCTGCTTTTTCTCTCGGCATTGCGCAAATACCATCATCCGGTGTAGCAGGTTTTTTAAGTGATATTTTGGTTATGCCATTTTTAAAAATAGTAAGCTGGCTGCTTATTTTTTCGATAGCTATACCCATTAAATGTATCTGTACAAAATCTTTAACAGATAGGTTTAAAGCAAGCGCTTTATCCAGGCTCTGTATAATTCTTTCAACTTGACTTGCAGTGTCGTCAGTATTAAGTGCTATGTATGGCTTGTTCTTTTTCTCGAGTTGGGGTATCACTTGTTGCGCATCAGCATCAGATGCCATTATTACCAGTCCTGCCTTTTTTATTTCTTCTTTATCTAACGGTTGAGTTAGCGAATGACTTGTAATACTGTACGCTTTTTTTGTATTTCCTGATATATCAGGGTTTAGCTTAGTGCCCGTATCGGCAACATATATAAGTATAGTTAAACTGTCTGTTTTTCGGTGTGTAATATTTTCTTCCATGCAAAAAAGCCTATAAGCCCCACTGTTGTTAAAAAGATGTACAATATGCTGGTAACAGTATAACCCTTATAGAAAAATAATGGAATGGCTATAATATTTCCGGCTACTAAAAAGAGCCAGTTTTCTATTTTACGTTTGGCAAGAAGCCACATACCAATAAAAAACAGCCCGGTAATAAAGGTGTCTATATAAGCCCACCAGTAGGTGAATTTATCAAAATAAACGTAAACGCCTGATACAAATATAACTGAACCAATAAATATTTGTATGCATTTTACATTATCTTTAGCAGTCATGGTGGTTATTTTTATTAAATCTTTATTATGGCTGTCTTTACGGCTCCATAATAACCACCCGTAAATGCTCATGTAAAAATAATAGGCATTGATAATTAAGTCGCCATACAGGTCCCACTGAAAAAGCAAATAAACATAAATACCGGTACTTATAAGTCCTGTAGGATATACGAGAATATTATTGCGTACAGAAAACAGGACACTGAATATACTGAACAATGTTGCTGTAACCTCCAGTACTATTGCAGATGTTTCGTACTCGCTGTACTGACTGAAAAGCAGGCTGAAAAAATCGTTCATTTAGGCCTTATATTTCAAATTATTGCTGTGCTCCAGGCTGTACACAAGCATAAAATCTTCCACCTCTTCAAAAGAAAAAGAGAAGTCGCGGTTGATATCTTCAAAAATTACGGTTGCCCTGCCTTCGCTGTCCTGCATAGTGAAGGGGTGCACATACATATTCTGCTTAAAGCTCATGCCTTCTCTCGAAATCATTTTAAACAAAGCCTCCTTAACCCCCCATATTACTATTAGTCGTTGCATATAATCAGTAAGATGTGTAGGGTCGAGGTATTCAAATTCAGGTTCTATAAATTTATCGGCAATAGTTATCACTTTTTCCCGCTGCATTTCCATGTCTATACCCACATTGTGCGGGCTGACAATAATCGCCGAAAAACTGTAGGAATGCGTAATGGAAATATTCCTGCCGTCTTTAAGCCTTGGTTTACCGTCATTGTCATAATACAGGTCAAAATCAGTATAGCCTATTTCCTGCAGCAGCTTTCGCACGCTTAAAAAACCACGGCGGTGCTGTTCAGATTTCATTCCGTCAACTCTAGTCTGGCATACCTCTTTCAGTGCTATTTCATCAGTAAGCTGTTCCAGGCTTTCGGTAATTTTCCAAACCAGTACGTGCGTTTCATCTGCTGTGGTAATAGATTTATATAAAGGCATTTGAATAGTTTAAGGGCTAAAAATTATTTTATTGTTTTTCAAATGTTTATAACGCTCAACACTCTTTAAATTAATCTTAAAACAGGGAGGTTACAAAGGAATTCACTAAATTTGCAAAAACTTTTTGTTAATACAAATATACAATATTCATGAGTACTAAGACTGTGCCCTATGTGGCTTATAAAGTAAAAGACATTTCCCTTGCAGAATGGGGTAGGAAAGAGATAGAACTTGCAGAGGCGGAAATGCCGGGCCTTATGGCACTGCGTGAAGAGTATGGCGCATCTCAGCCTTTAAAAGGCGCACGTATAGCAGGATGCCTGCACATGACAATACAAACGGCTGTTTTAATAGAAACACTTGTGGCACTGGGTGCAAAGGTTACCTGGAGTTCTTGTAATATATTCTCTACTCAGGATCATGCTGCTGCTGCTATTGCTGCTGCCGGAATATCTGTGTATGCATGGAAAGGGCTTAACGAAGAAGAGTTTGACTGGTGTATAGAGCAGACACTTTTCTTTGGTGAAGACCGTAAACCGCTAAACATGATACTTGATGATGGTGGCGACCTTACCAATATGGTATTTGACCGTTTCCCTGAGCTTGCAGCGGAAATCAAAGGACTGTCTGAAGAGACAACTACAGGGGTACACCGCCTTTATGAAAGGATGAAAAACGGAACTCTTGTTATGCCTGCTATCAATGTAAACGATTCTGTTACCAAATCTAAATTTGATAACAAATATGGCTGTAAAGAGAGTGCTGTTGATGCCGTGCGCCGTGCTACCGATTTAATGCTTGCCGGTAAAAGGGTAGTAGTATGCGGTTATGGCGATGTAGGTAAAGGTACAGCAGCTTCATTCAGGGGTGCTGGTTCTATTGTTACGGTTACCGAAATTGACCCGATATGTGCGCTACAGGCTGCTATGGATGGGTATGAGGTTAAAAAACTGGATACCGTTATAGGTAATGCAGATATTGTTATTACTACAACAGGTAATAAGGATATTGTAGTTGGGCGTCATTTTGAAGCATTAAAAGATAAAGCGATTGTTTGTAACATTGGGCACTTTGATAATGAGATAGATATGGCATGGTTAAATAAAAACCATGGTGCAAGCAAAGTAGAAATCAAGCCGCAGGTAGATAAATATACTATTAATGGTAATGATGTTATCATTCTTGCAGAAGGCCGCCTGGTAAACCTTGGCTGTGCTACAGGACACCCAAGTTTTGTAATGAGTAACTCTTTTACAAACCAGACTTTAGCACAAATAGAACTTTGGAATAACAGCGACAGCTACGAGAACAAAGTATATATGCTGCCTAAACATCTTGATGAGAAAGTAGCTGCACTTCACCTTGCTAAATTAGGTGTAGAGCTGGAAACGTTAAGTACTGATCAGGCTAAATATATTGGTGTTGAGGTTGAAGGACCATTTAAACCTGAATATTACAGATACTAATTTTAGTGTAGAGAAATTAGATATGAGTAAGGAGATTTAAAGTCGTTACTTAATATACTAAAAGCACCTGCCACTGGCAGGTGCTTTTGTTTTATAAACTTAGGATAGTATGCCGTTTTACTACTAAAATCTCATTTCTCAATACTTTTTTCTCACTACTTTCTCGTCCAGCAATCCATTACATGGTCGTTAACCATGCCTATTGCCTGCATATTTGCATAGATAACGGTAGAACCCACGAACTTAAACCCGCGTTTTTTCATATCCTTGCTTATAGCATCAGACAGGGGAGTAGTAGCCGGAATTTCTTTCATCGATTTAAATTTATTATCTAAAGGCTTGCCATCAGTAAAACCCCAAAAGTAGTTAGAGAAACTGCCAAACTCTTCCTGAACCTTTATAAATGCCTGCGCATTACTCACTGCCGAAAACACCTTTAAGCGGTTTCTTATAATACCTGCATCCTGTAACAGAGCATCGGTTTTTTCTTCGGTGTAAGTAGCTATTTTTTTATAATCGAAATTATCAAAGGCATTGGCAAAATTTTCGCGTTTGCGTAAAATGGTTATCCAGCTAAGCCCTGCCTGAAAAGTTTCGAGCAGTAAAAATTCAAAAAGTTTATCATCGTCATAAACAGGTTTGCCCCATTCTTCGTCATGGTATTTTTCATAGAGTGCATCGCCTACGCACCATCCGCATCTTATTTTATCTTCCATATATTTAAAATCTTAGAATATAAAAATAGCTTTTTTTGAAGTAATTGAAATTTTAATTATAATTTAATGTATATAATTTTATCATTAAAATTGTTATTTCAAATTTTATACTATTTTAGCATTAGCTATTAATTATTTAAAGAAAAAATTCTTTTACTTATTTAAATTTATTTATGAAACCAACTATTACTATTTTATTTAAATTTATATTTTGCTTTTTATTATTAATATTTGAAGATACCTACGCTCAACCCAGTTGGCAGCCGCTCGATTCTGATGACGCTAACCAGCCTTATGCTCTTGGTACAAATGGTACGGCTGTTGCCGTTCATCCATTAACTGAAGAGGTGTATTTGGCATATAATGCATTTGGATTGGATAGTCAAGGCTTTGTGAGTAAGTTTAATTCAATCACCGGTTTGTGGGAAGACATAGAAGGGTCTTTTTCTCAAGGCACAGCTAATAATCTGAGTATGGTCTTTGATTCTAATGGAGTGCTTTATATTGGTTTTCGTGATCTTGCAAATGGTAATAGAGCTACAGTAAAGAAACTTAATAATAATACAAGTCAGTGGGATACAGTCGGTTTAGTAGGCTTTTCTAGTGGTATGGCTTCGCATACTAGTTTAGCTGTTGATTCCACTAATGCAGTATATATATGCTATGGAGATAGTTCTTTGGATGGTAAAGCAATTGTAAAAAAATTTGATGGTATAAACTGGGTAAATGTAGGCGCTGCAGGTTTTACATCAACATCCGCAAATAATATAAGTATAGCTATCGGGACAGATGATACTGTTTATATAGGTTATTCGGCTTGGTATAGTGGTCAAATGAAAGCTACTGTAATGAAATTTGCCGATACTGTATGGCAAGTTCTAGGTACTCCCGGCTTTACTTCTGGAGGTACATCTAATACCAAAGTCGCTGTTAACCCCATAACTGATGTGCCTTATATTGCTTACTCTGATTTTTCGAGCGGATATAGAGCTAATGTAAAGAAATTTAATGGTAGTAGTTGGGAAGATGTGGGTGTTGCAGGTTTTTCACAGAGTTTAGTTAATAGAATTTGCTTTGCTATTTCTTCTAATGGAACGCCTTTTATAGGTTATGAAGAAAGTAATAAGGCAAAAATGATGAGATTTAATGGATCCGACTGGGAAGCGGTAGGGGGGACTGAAGGTTTTTCGATTGGAGC
>JBQGDD010000413.1:0-6286 GCA_052038845.1 Dyadobacter sp.
CACGCTTCAGGCTCTTGTAGATAACGGAATCGTTACAGATACTGTAGATTTTGCAGTACTTGTAGAGAACCGTCTGGCTACAAAAAATGAAATGGTAAAGATTTTAGGAAGAGGAGAGCTTAAGGCAAAACTAAAAGTAACTGCTCACAAATTTACTGCTACTGCCAAGGCTGCTATTGAGGCTGCAGGTGGTGAAGCTGTAAGTTTATAATCTTTATTATAATGAAGAAATTTTTCGAAGCGTTTGTAAATGTCTGGAAAATAGAGGAACTTAAAAACAGGATTTTAGTTACTCTTGGTTTGTTGCTTGTATACCGTTTTGGTGCACATGTAACTTTACCGGGTATTGATGCTACAAAACTAAGCAGTTTATCAGATCAAACCAGTCAGGGTATAGGATGGCTTATCGATGTATTTACAGGTGGTGCGTTTTCGCAGGCATCTGTATTTGCATTGGGTATAATGCCATACATTTCTGCATCTATCGTGGTGCAGTTAATGGGTATTGCCGTGCCTTACCTGCAAAAACTGCAAAAAGAGGGAGAAAGCGGAAGAAAGAAAATGAATCAGATTACCCGTTGGTTAACCATAGGTATAACACTGGTTCAGGGGCCGGGGTACATTTACAATTTGTATAACACCCTGCCTCCTGACGCATTTTTAATGCCTTCTAGCTCATTCCAGTTTTTGTTTTCGTCAGTATTAATACTTACTACCGGAACAATTTTTGCAATGTGGCTGGGTGAAAAAATAACAGATAAAGGTATTGGTAACGGTATATCGTTATTAATTTTAGTTGGTATTATTGCCAGAATGCCTCAGGCGTTTATACAGGAGTTTACTACTGTTGTTACAAATGATAACGGCGGACCTCTAATTCTTGTGCTTGAAGTTATAATATGGCTGCTGGTTATTGTTGCCTGTGTTCTTCTTGTTATGGCTGTTAGAAAGATACCTGTACAGTATGCAAGGCGTACTACAACAGGTGACTTTGAACAGGACATGATGGGTGCTAACAGACAGTGGATACCATTAAAGCTTAATGCATCTGGTGTTATGCCTATTATATTTGCTCAGGCTATCATGTTTATTCCTGCTGCTTTAGCTGGTTTATCTCAGTCTGATACCGCTCAAACAATTACATCTCAGTTTCAAAATGTATTTGGATGGGCTTACAATATAGTTTTTGCGTTATTAATTATAATTTTTACGTACTTTTACACCGCAATTACGGTACCTACTAATAAAATGGCAGATGACCTTAAAAGGAGTGGTGGTTTTATACCCGGTATAAGACCTGGTGTTGAAACTGCTGACTACCTTGATAAGATAATGTCATTGATTACTTTCCCAGGATCATTGTTTTTAGCACTTATTGCTGTGTTCCCGGCAATAGTGGTAAGTTTTGGGGTTCAGTCTCAGTGGGCACTGTTTTATGGTGGTACATCATTGTTAATTATGGTTGGGGTTGCAATCGATACTATTCAGCAAATAAATTCTTATCTGTTGAACAGGCATTATGACGGTTTGATGAAAAGTGGTAAAAATAGAAAGGCGGTAGCTTAATTTTTATGGCAAAACAATCAGCAATAGAACAAGACGGATCAATAATTGAAGCATTATCGAATGCAATGTTCCGTGTAGAATTAGAGAACGGGCACGTTGTAATTGCACATATTTCAGGAAAAATGCGTATGCATTATATTAAATTATTACCTGGTGATAAAGTAAAACTGGAAATGAGCCCTTATGACCTGTCTAAAGCAAGAATTACTTATAGATACTAAAGCTATTAAAAATGAAAGTAAGAGCATCAGTTAAGAAAAGAAGTGCCGACTGTGTTATAGTACGCAGAAAAGGCAGATTATATGTTATTAACAAAAAGAATCCTAGATTTAAACAAAGACAAGGATAATTATGGCAAGAATTGCAGGTGTAGATATACCTAAAAACAAAAGAGGAATTATTGCTTTAACTTATATCTTCGGTATTGGGAAAAGCAGAGCTAAAGAGATTTTAGAGAAAGCTCAGGTTAGCGAAGATAAAAAAGTACAGGACTGGAATGATGATGAAATAAGCGGAATTCGTGATGCTGTTTCTTACTTCAAGATTGAAGGTGAATTACGTTCTGAAATCCAACTGAACATTAAGCGTTTAATGGATATTGGATGTTACAGGGGTATCCGTCACAGAGCGGGACTTCCATTAAGAGGTCAGCGTACTAAAAACAACTCCAGGACTAGAAAAGGTAAGAGAAAAACTGTTGCTAACAAGAAAAAAGCAACTAAATAATAAGTAGTATGGCTAAAGCGAATACAAAAAAACGTAAAGTTGTTGTAGAGTCAACCGGCGAAGCTCATGTTAGTGCAACTTTTAATAACATCATTATTTCTTTAACTAATAAGAAAGGTGAAGTTATATCATGGTCATCTGCAGGTAAAATGGGTTTTAGGGGTTCTAAAAAGAATACTCCTTATGCAGCCCAGATGGCAGCAGAAGATTGTACTAAAGTAGCTCTTGAGGCTGGACTTAAAAAAGTAAAGGTTTACGTTAAAGGTCCGGGTAACGGAAGAGAGTCTGCTATAAGGACTTTGCATAACGGAGGGATAGAGGTTACAGAAATTATTGATGTAACGCCAATGCCACACAATGGCTGCCGTCCTCCAAAAAGAAGAAGAGTTTAATTTTATTTTATAGTATAACCAAAACAGGGTAACAGATTATCGGAGGATGAGACCTGAATTCATATTCTCCTGTTTATAATTTTTAAAAATGGCAAGATATACTGGTCCAAAAACAAAAATCGCCCGTAAGTTTGGTGAGGCGATATTCGGGGATGATAAAGCCTTCGAAAAAAGAAATTACCCTCCGGGACAACATGGTTTGGCTAAAAGGAGAGGTAAAAAATCTGAATATGCTGTCCAGCTTATGGAGAAGCAAAAAGCAAAATATTCTTATGGAATTCTTGAAAAACAATTCAGGAATTTATATGAAAAAGCAGCGGCTACCAAAGGTGTAACCGGTGAAGTGCTTTTGCAGTTATGTGAGGCAAGACTGGATAATGTTGTGTATAGAATGGGTATTGCTCCTTCAAGAAGGGCAGCAAGACAAATTGTATCACACAGGCATATTACAGTAAATGGAGAGTTGGTAAACATACCTTCATACCATTTAAAACCGGGTGATAAAGTAGCTGTTCGCGAAAAATCAAAATCCTTAGAGGCTATTGAGCGTTCTTTATCTAATTCTGCACATGTATATGAGTGGATTACCTGGAATAACGATACAAAAGAAGGTACTTTTGTTTCTGTTCCTGCCAGGATACAAATTCCGGAAAATATTAAAGAACAACTAATCGTTGAGTTGTATAATAAATAATAATTGACATTAGTCGAAATATGGCAATATTTAATTTTCAAAAGCCCGATAAAGTTATAATGATCGATTCTACCGATTTTCAGGGGAAGTTTGAGTTCAGACCTCTGGAACCGGGATATGGATTGACTGTTGGTAACGCACTTAGAAGAGTTTTGCTTTCTTCACTGGAGGGGTATGCAATTACTTCAGTTCGCATAGAAGGTGTAGATCATGAATTTTCTACTATACCAGGGGTAGTTGAAGATGTTACAGAAATTATCCTTAACCTTAAGCAGGTTCGCTTTAAGCGCCAGATAGAAGATATTGACAACGAGTCGGTTTCAGTTTCTTTTACAGGTAAAGACCAGCTTACTGCGGGAGATTTCCAAAAGTTTATATCAGGTTTCCAGGTATTAAATCCTGAGCTTGTTATATGTAACATGGACAGCAAAATAAACATCAACCTTGAGCTTACTATAGAGAAGGGAAGAGGTTATGTGCCGGCAGAAGAAAACAAAAAGCAAAACGCAGCAATAGGTACTATTTTTACAGATTCTATCTTTACACCTGTAAAGAATGTAAAATATACAATAGAAAACTTCCGTGTTGAGCAAAAAACAGATTATGAAAAACTGGTTTTTGAAATCATTACAGATGGTTCTATACATCCTAAGGAGGCGCTTACTGAAGCAGCAAAAACGTTGATACATCACTTTATGCTGTTCTCTGATGAAAGAATAACACTTGAGGCCGATGAAATAGCACAAACAGAATCGTATGACGAAGAGTCGTTACATATGAGACAGCTTCTTAAAACCAAGCTTGTTGATATGGATCTTTCTGTTAGGGCATTAAATTGTTTAAAAGCGGCTGAAGTTGATACATTAGGAGACTTAGTATCATTCAATAAAAATGACTTAATGAAGTTCCGTAACTTTGGTAAAAAATCTTTGACAGAGCTTGATGAGCTTGTTGCTTCAAAAAGTTTACACTTCGGGATGGATTTAACGAAATATAAATTAGATAAAGAATAATCTGGACCGCTAAGGTTTAAATTACAACAGCAATGAGACACGGAAAAAAAGTAAATCATTTAAGCAGGCAGAGAGGGCATAGGAAATCTATGCTAGCTAACATGGCCTGTTCACTTATAGAGCATAAGCGTATTAATACGACTGTTGCTAAAGCTAAAGCGCTTAAGCAATTTATAGAGCCTTTAGTTACTAAATCAAAAGAAGATACAACTCATAACAGGCGTATTGTTTTTGCTTACCTTAGAAATAAATATGCTGTTACTGAACTTTTTAGGGAAGTAGCTGCTAAAGTAGGCGACCGTCCGGGCGGATATACACGTATCATCAAACTGGGTAACCGTCTTGGTGATAACGCTGATATGGCAATGATAGAGCTTGTAGATTTTAACGAACTGTACAATGCAGGTAAAAAAGAAGTTAAGAAAACTACACGTCGTAGCAGAACTTCTAAAAAAGCTGATGCTGCTGAAGCACCAGCAGCTACTGAAGCACCTGCGGCTGATAATACAGACGATAAAAAAGAAGCAACTGAATAATCATGAAACAATTGATTTTTCAATTATAATAAAAAAGGATAAACTGTTTAGTTTGTCCTTTTTTTTTGCCCAGGCGTGTCCTTTTTGATGTTTATATCAGTAAAACAGTAGTAAGGTTTTACAAAAACAATTTTTTAAAGTAAATTTGCATCCGCAACACAACAACAAATAATTACATGAAATATTCTAACAGAAATCAGGCAATACTATTACTTGCAGACGGCACCGTTTTTTATGGAAAATCTATAGGTATAGAAGGGACTGTATTTGGTGAAGTATGCTACAATACTGGTATGACCGGCTATCAGGAGATATTTACTGATCCCTCATATTTCGGGCAGATAATGGTAGCCTCTAACGCGCATATTGGTAACTATGGTACTAATGAAGAGGAGATTGAGGCAGACAATATTATGATATCTGGTCTTGTGTGTAAAAACTTTAGTTTTAACCACTCAAGGGTAAATTCTACTGAAGGGCTTAAGGAGTATTTTGAAAAACAGAACTTTGTAGTAATATCTGATGTTGATACCAGAGCACTTGTAAGCTATATTAGGGATAACGGTGCCATGAATGCAGCAATATCCACTGATGGTACTTCGGTTGAAGAGTTAAAAAGACAGCTTGCCGATGTGCCGGATATGAAAGGACTGGAGCTGTCTTCAAAAGTATCTACTAAAGAGCCTTATTACATAGGCAACCCTGAAGCTAAATATAAAATCTCTGCACTTGATTTAGGCATAAAGAAAAATATATTGAGAAACCTTGCCAAGCGTGACTGCTATATTAAGGTATTTCCTTATGATGCCAGTTATGAAGACCTGAAAAGTTTTAGCCCAGACGGTTATTTCCTGTCAAATGGCCCAGGCGATCCGGCTCCGCTATTAGTAGCACAGGAAACGGCAAGGCAGATATTAGAAAAAAATGAACCTGTATTTGGTATATGCTTAGGGCATCAGGTATTGGCTCTGGCTAATGGCATCCCTACTTATAAAATGTTTAACGGGCACAGGGGTATTAACCACCCGGTTAAAAATTTACTATCGGGTGAGGGTGAAATTACCTCCCAAAATCATGGTTTCGCCGTAGTAAGAGAAGACCTTGAAAAGCATCCTGATTTTGAAATTACGCATGAGCATGTTAATGATGGTACAGTGGCAGGAATGCGTATGAAAAGCAAAAACTGTTTTTCGGTGCAGTACCACCCTGAAGCCAGCCCGGGCCCTCATGATGCTTCTTATCTTTTTGACCAGTTTATAGCTAATATCGAGGCGGGAAAGCAAAAAGCATAAATTAACTTCTGCTAAAACGTTTGCGTTTATAAGTTTTTGAAAATTAGCAGATTTGGTATTCTAAAAT
>JBQGDD010000414.1:0-3229 GCA_052038845.1 Dyadobacter sp.
ATATCCTGTATTTCCCTTATTTTTTCCGGAGTAAAGCCCCTACGCCTAAGTCCTATGGAATTAATACCAACATAGGAAAGAGGTTCTTTGGCAGCCTTAGTAAAAGGGGGGACATCTTTACGTACAAGAGAACCTCCTGATATCATGGCATGGTCGCCTATGCTTATAAACTGATGTATTGCCGCAAGGCCGCCAATAATGGCATAGTTACCTACGCTAACATGTCCCGCAAGAGCAACACCGTTTACAATAATTGCATTATCTCCTATATGGCAGTCATGGGCAATGTGTGCTGTAGCCATTATAAGGCAGTTTTTACCTAACCTTGTCTGTCCTGAAGCTACAGTTCCTCTATTTATAGTAACACACTCTCTAACAGTGCAGTTATCACCTATTATTGCAAGTGACTCTTCACCTCCAAATTTTAAATCCTGTGGTACTGCAGAAATTACCGCGCCAGGAAATATATTACAGTTTTTACCAATTCTTGCCCCTTCCATAATGGTAACATTTGAGCCTATCCAGGTACCTTCACCAATCTCCACATTGTTATGGATGGTTGTAAAGGGTTCAATCACTACATTTTTAGCGATTTTGGCTCCGGGGTGTACATATGCTAATGGTTGATTCATCCGGTTTGTTTCTTTAACTATTTTTGACAATTTGCGCCATAAGCTCAGCTTCAGCAACTAATTTACCGTTAGCATACGCATTTGCCTGCATGTGGCAAATCCCTCTTCGTATAGGCGAAATAAGGTCGCACTTAAATACAAGGGTATCGCCCGGTATAACCTTTTGCTTAAACTTAACGTTGTCAATTTTCATGAAATATGTCAGGTAATTTTCAGGGTCGGGTACAGAACTTAATATCAATATCCCGCCCGTTTGTGCCATTGCCTCAACCATAAGTACACCGGGCATAACCGGAGCACCAGGAAAATGCCCTACAAAAAAACTTTCGTTCATTGTAACATTTTTAAGCCCTACTACATGGCTGTCGCTCATTTCTATAATTTTATCAACCAATAAAAATGGCGGACGGTGTGGCAGCATAGACATAATTTTATTTACGTCCATAAGCGGTTCCTGGTGCAGGTCATAAACCGGTACCTGGTTACGCTGTTCTATTTTTATAATTTTAGACATTTTTTTAGCAAACTGGGTGTTTACAAAATGCCCGGGTTTATTGGCTATTACTTTTCCTTTAATGCGTGTACCTATTAATGCAAGGTCGCCCAATACATCTAATAGTTTATGCCTTGCCGCCTCGTTAGGATAGTGCAGCGTCAGGTTATCTAAAATGCCATTAGGCTTAATAGCTATGGTATCTTTGCCAAAAGCCTTTTTAAGGTTCTCCATTGTTTCAGGAGATATTTCCTTATCTACATAAACAATAGCATTATTAAGATCACCGCCTTTAATAAGTCCGTTATTTAAAAGCGTTTCTAATTCATGAAGAAAGCTGAATGTTCTTGAATCAGCAATTTCTGTTTTAAAGTCTTTTATATTTTTTAGTGTAGCATTTTGTGTACCAAGTACTTTAGTACCAAAATCTACCATAGCGGTTACCTGATAATCATCAGAAGGCATTACTATAATTTCACTTCCTGTAGCCTCATCAGTATAAGATATTACTTCTTTTACTACATAAACATTTCTTTCGGCATCCTGCTCCTCTACCCCAACCTTTTCAATAGCCTCTACAAAAAACTTTGAAGAGCCATCCATAATTGGCGGTTCTGAAGCATCAAGCTCAATAATAACGTTATCAACATCACAACCTACAAATGCTGCAAGAACGTGCTCTGATGTTTGTATTTTTACCCCTTTCTTTTCAAGATTTGTACCCCTTTGTGTGTTTACTACATAAGCCGCATCAGCTTCAACAACAGGCTGGCCTTCAAGATCTACCCTTACAAAAGTGTATCCGTTATTTACAGGCGCAGGCTTAAAGGTCATTGTAACCTCTTTACCTGTGTGCAAACCAACTCCCTTTAAAGAAATTTCGCTTTTAATTGTGGTCTGTTTAACCATACCGGTAATTTTATTTTTATAGTTTGTTTTGTTGTTTAAGTTCGTCTATATCTGCTACTATCTTGGGCAGGTTCTTAAAGTGTACATATGATTTGTTGAAGTCTGAATATCCAAGCGCGGGGCTGCCCTGTATGGTATCGCCATCGGGTATGTTTCTCCCTACACCTGATTGCGCCTGGATGCGCACTCCGTTACCGATAGTAATGTGCCCTACAATACCTACCTGACCACCTATAATGCAGTTTTTGCCTATTTTGGTAGAACCGGCTATGCCTGTTTGGGAGGCTATAACGGTATTTTCGCCAATAACCACATTGTGGGCTATCTGGATTTGGTTATCAAGCTTAACGCCTTTTTTTATTACCGTAGAGCCTAAGGTTGCTCTGTCTATAGTAGTACACGCCCCAACATCTACATTATCTTCGAGTATTACGTTACCAATTTGTGGTACTTTGCTGTAAACACCTTCTTCATTCGGCGTAAAGCCAAAACCATCAGAGCCTATAATACTGCCTGAATGGATAGTACAGTTATTGCCTATCTGCGTTTCAGAATATACCCTTACCCCGGCAAATAATATGCTGTTATCGCCTATAGTAACATTATCTCCCACAAAACTGTTAGGATATATTTTTACATTATCGCCTATTTTTACGTTTTTACCAACATAGCAAAAACTTCCTAAGTACAGGTTTTCTCCATAAGTTACATTCTCTGATATAAATGAGGGCTGCTCTATCCCTGACTTCATCAGCTTAACCTGATTATAGTATTCCAGTAGCTTAGAAAAGGATTTATAAGCATCCTCAACTTTAATAAGTGTTGTATCTACTGGCTGTTCCGGTTCAAAAGTTTTATTAACTATGGTTATGGTTGCCTTTGTAGTATATATATGCTGCAGGTACTTTGGGTTTGCCAAAAAAGTAAGTGACCCGTTTGTCCCTTCCTCTATCTTAGCAAGCGTGTGTACTTCAGCATCTGGGTTGCCTATTACCTCGCCTTCTAATATCCCTGCTATCTGTTCTGCTGTAAATTTCATCCCGACAAAAATATAATATTATATTAAAACACTGCTTTTTACAAAAGTACTTTTTGAAAACAGATATAATATTTGGTGACAGGTTTAGATAAAGCCATTAAATTTAACTGATCTGACGCTTCGGCAACATCTTCTACAGTACGGTCTTTTTTAAGT
>JBQGDD010000415.1:0-1688 GCA_052038845.1 Dyadobacter sp.
ATTATTTTTATTATTATTTTAATGTTACAGTATTTTTTTTCATGACTGTTTAAATCTGGTATTTAATTAATAGTTAATAGCGTCCCTATCATATTACAAAAACGTTTATAAAGTTGTCTGCAATTAATAAAGATTAGCAAAAATATAAATTATAATAAATTTACATTCAATAATTTTAATTTTAACTAAACGCTATTATATTTGTTTAATATAATTTCATATACGATTTTTATAAACAAAGGGTTTATGCTAAAGTTAAATTATTCAGGGTTACGCTATGAAACGGGTACAGATGAAGCCGGAAGAGGATGCTTGGCCGGACCTGTAACAGCAGCAGCAGTAATTTTACCTGAAAATTTTGAACTTGAACTCCTAAACGATTCTAAAGTACTTTCTGAAAAGATAAGGGACTCCTTGCGTCCGCTTATAGAGCAGAAAGCCCTTTGCTATCATGTAGCAAATATTGAACCGGGAATTATTGATGAAATAAATATTTTAAATGCATCAATAAAAGCCATGCAGGAATGCATTACAAGATTATCCCCGGCTGCTGAGTATATAATAGTGGACGGGAACAGGTTTAAAGCGATAAATAACATTCCGCATTGCTGCATAGTGAAAGGCGACAGTAAATACCTTAGTATAGCTGCGGCATCTGTATTGGCTAAAACATATCGGGACGAATATATGAACAGGATACATGAGGAATACCCTATGTATAACTGGAAAAAAAATAAAGGCTACCCTACTAAAGAACACAGGGAAGCCATACGAAAATACGGTATTACTAAATACCACAGAAAATCATTCAGGCTTTTACCGGAGCAGCTTGAAATGGAATTCAGCTATCATGATAATGAATTTATAGGAGCGTTGTAATTTCAGTTTAAACTACAGAATCAGCTTTTATATAGTCAGCTTCAAAAAATTCAGCAAAATATTTGAGTATTTTTTGCTTTACCTCTTCTTCGTCAACCTTATCTACACCAAGCTCAACATTTAATGATGTTACTCCTTTACCTCTTATGCCACAGGGTATAATATTATCAAAGTAACCTAAATCGGCATTTACATTAAATGCAAAACCATGCATAGTAACCCATCGTGATGCCCTTACACCCATAGCACATATTTTGCGGGCGAAGGGGGTATCTGCATCAAGCCACACCCCTGTTTCCCCATCACTACGCACGCCTTTAAGTCCATAATCTGCCATAGTACTAATTATAGCTTCTTCCAGCAGGCGAAGGTATTTATGTATATCTGTAAAAAAGTTCTCCAGGTCAAGTATTGGGTAGCCTACTATCTGCCCGGGGCCATGATAGGTAATATCGCCTCCCCTATTTACTTTATAAAACACAGCACCTTTATCTGCAAGTTGCTTTTCGTTTAAAAGTAAGTTTTCAAAGTCGCCACTTTTACCCAGTGTATATACATGCGGATGCTCGGTAAAGAGAAAATAATTAGGCGTTTCATCTTCTTTTACCTCACGTCTGTTGGCAATTTTTATATTCAGTATTTCCTGAAAAAGTGTATCCTGAAAGTCCCATACTTCCTTATAATCTTTTATTCCCAGGTCAAGTACTTTTACTTTTTTATTCATCATTGTATATCTTACTGCAAAAGTACAAAAATCAAAAAATAAAGATTTCATTTTAAGCATAAAAGCCAAAGTATCTAACAAAACA
>JBQGDD010000416.1:0-6092 GCA_052038845.1 Dyadobacter sp.
TCCGATAAATAAAATTTTCTTCATGGCTTTAAAATTATGGTTAATCATATTGCAAATATAAAAATCACTCAAAAAATAAAAAATTCAGAATGATTTTTAACATCTAATACCAACTAAATATAGAATATTTTAAAATAAAAAGTTACTAAATGTTCATTTCAAGATCTCTGATGTAGTCTTCATATTCATAAAAAAAGCGTTCAAAAGCATCCATTTTCTCATAAAAGAAATCGAATATTTCCTGCCACGTATTTTTATTGTACAGGCTTATACCTGACTTTTCAATCCAAACACGGCTTATAATTTTGCCTGTTTCCAGGTAGAAGTCTTTTTCTAAAACGGCATCAGGTAAAAATTCTTCATGAAGTATGTTTTTTAACGACTCTATTTTTTCAAAATAAATGGTTCGCTTGTCCTCTTCTTTAGGCTCAATGTCAAGTAACACAGCGGCTTTTTTATTGTCAACATAAAACTTAAACGAAACATCTTTAATTTTTGTATCATATAATAGCCACTTGCGTGGGTATGCATCGGCAAATGCTGTCCAAAAATCTTTTTTAATCTGCCTGGCTTCTGCTTTACTGAACATTTTTAACGGAGGTTGTTTTTACGTATCTTTATGGTAAACAATTTACAATGCTTTTTTCTGAGTTTACCAAATATATACCAAAAATAGTAAAACAGCAGCTACCCGCTGTTAAAGCCCACATAAAAATGGCACCTATGGAAAGGCTGCCTACGCTTGAAGCTGATTACTATGCAGATGATAATCCCAGAAAATCGGCTGTAATGATGCTTTTTTATCCTAAAAATGAACTTGCCCATTTAGTGCTCATAAAACGCAATACCTATCCGGGTGTACATTCGGCACAAATATCTTTCCCTGGCGGTAAATCTGAACCTGAAGATAATAATCTCTCACAGACTGCCCTGCGTGAAACCTATGAGGAAATAGGCGTAGAAACTGATGATATAGATGTTGTTATGCCCTTCTCTAAAATATACATACCTCCAAGTAATTTTTTGGTATATCCTTTTTTAGGGCTTTCGTATGTAACACCTGTTTTTAACCCCGATCCGGCAGAAGTGGCTGCTGTTATTGAGCTTCCGCTTGAAACATTTTTGGATGACTCTATAGTTATAGAAACTAAAATGCAGACTTCTTATGCGGCAAGTATTAAAGTACCGGCATTTAAATTTAAAGAACATATTGTTTGGGGAGCTACCGCTATGATAATGAGCGAACTTAAAGAAACGATAAAAACGGCAATAAAATAGGGAGGTTTTCGTAATTTTACCGTTTATTGAGTAAATTATGGGTTTATTGAAAAGAAATCCTTTTGGGCATATATTAATCTTAAAAAAATGGCTTATCCGCTTCTTTGGGATGCTTACCCACAGGAGGTACAGGGGCTTTAATGAACTTCAGGTAGAAGGTTCTGAAATTATCAGGGCACTGCCCGACAGGAATGTGCTTTTTATTTCTAATCATCAAACCTATTTTGCTGATGTTGTAGCTATGTTTCATGTGTTTAACGCCAGCCTCAAAGGACGTGAAGACAGTATTAAGAACATAGGCTATATATGGCACCCTAAGCTCAATATTTACTATGTAGCCGCAAAAGAAACCATGAAGGCAGGGCTGCTGCCAAGGATACTGTCTTATGCCGGGGCAATAACTGTAGAGCGTACATGGCGTGCTAAAGGTAAAGAAGTACAGCGCGAGGTAAACCCTAATGACACCGAGAATATAAGGGTAGCCCTTGAAGATGGTTGGGTAATTACTTTTCCGCAGGGAACTACAAAACCCTTTAAACCTATCAGGAAAGGTACTGCACATATTATAAAAAAACATAAACCCATTGTTGTACCTATTGTAATTGATGGTTTTCGTAGATCTTTTGATAAAAAGGGACTAAGGATGAAAAAGAAGGGTATATTACAGTCTTTTATTGTAAAGGAACCTTTGGATATTGATTATGAAAATGAAAGTATAGAACAGATTATAGAAGAAATTGAGTACGCCATTGAGCAGCATCCATCTTTCCTTAAAGTAATTCCGTTAGAGGTAATAGAAGCACAGGAAGAGCTTAATAAACAAAGCAAGTGGGAGTATTAACCTACTTATCCCAGTTTAGCAGTAGGGCGAAGCAGGGTTTATCTCCTTTATGTATAGTAAAGAGTTGATTTTCTTTTTTGCTATCATGCGAAATTGTTATCTCATCGCCAAATTTTAATTCCCGTAAAAAGTTCATATCAAAACTTTTAAGTTTTTGTCGTAGTATTGGGCGGTAATCTATAGTATCTAAGCACCATTCAAGGTATTTTACATTATTGGCATGAAATACTATATCCAGGTCAGACAGTACTACTTTTCTTGTAGCTACAGATTCCGGCATAGTTTCAGGGATAGCTATTTTAATAAAAGGTTCCGAAGTAGGCATCCTGTCCGGGAATTTTTCAAAATGTTCATGAGGCAGGGCAAGCGGTTCTGCACGTCTTATTTTTGTATTAAATACAGCCCAGTAGGTAATGCTTCCCACTAATTTTTTACCATTACTCCACATTTCCAAAGCCCTTATAGACCGTGAACCCTGAAGATCGATAATCCATGTTTTTACCGTTACCACATCACGCCATTTGGGCAGCTCATCAATTTCTACTCTCATGCGGCTAAGCACCCAAGCCTGATTGTGTTCCTGCATATCGGTAAAGCTCATACCACCAAGTTCAGCGTGTGCCCCTGCTGTCAGTTGCAGTAAATTGCACAGTTCAGTCTGTTTCAGGTAACCGTTGGGGTGGCACTGCAAAAAATTAATTTCCCAGTCCTGAAAGTATACTGATGTAAAGTTTTCTGAAATGGGCATTATAATGAACTTTTTATATAATTAATTATTTCCTGTGGCGGTGTTTTAAAATTAAACCATTGCACAGCATCGTTACGCTTAAACCATGTCATTTGCCTTTTGGCGAAACGGCGGGTGTTTTTCTTTATCTCTTCAACAGCAAAATCAAGGGGATATTCCCCATCAAAATGATTAAATAATTCCCTGTAGCCAACAGTCTGCAATGCGTTAAGATTTTTATACGGATATAAAGCCATTGCTTCTTCCAGTAAGCCGTTAGCAATCATAATATCAACCCTTTCATTAATCCTGTCATACATTAGTTGTCTTTCTGCCATAAGCCCAATAGCAATAGGTGTAAACGGACGGCTGTTTTTCTTTATATTTAAAAAAGAAGAATAGGGCTTACCTGAAGCGATACACACCTCAAGCGCACGCATTAACCGCTGCGGATTTTCTTTAGCAACATTTTCATAATGCTCAGGGTCTCTTATTTTCAACTCTTCCTGGAGGTAACTTATTCCATTTAACTCATATTGTGTTACAAGTTCCTGCCTTACCTCTGGGCTTACTTCAGGGAAATCGTCAAATCCTTTAAGTACTGCATCAATATACAACCCGGAACCTCCTACTAATACTGCAAAATCATTGTTTGTATAAAGTTCTTCCAGCCTGTTTACTGCGTCCCTTTCAAAATCGCCAACAGTGTAGTTATCTTTAATGCTAATATTCTGAATAAAATGGTGTTTTGCAGCCTCCAGTTCCTCTTTATCGGGCACAGCAGTGCCAATAGCCATTTCCTTAAAAAACTGCCTGCTGTCAGCCGATATTATCTCACACTTAAAGCATTTGGCAAGCTCTATAGCCATTGCAGTTTTACCAATTGCTGTAGGGCCAACTACAGTAATCAGGTATTTGTTGTCTGTAATGCTATTAACCATAATTATTTATTGAGTTTCGAACCGCAGTTGTAGCAATATATGGCTCCATCTTTATGATGATCAGCATTACAAACAGGGCATCTTTGTGTATTTTGCTGAACATTATTTTCCTGCATAAACTGTGCTGTTACAAGTCCTGTGGGCACAGCTATTATGCCATATCCTAAAATCATAATCACAACAGAAATCAGTTGTCCTAATGCTGTAACAGGAGTTATATCTCCAAAGCCTACGGTAGTAAGAGTAACTATTGTCCAGTATATGCTTTTAGGGATGTTAGTAAAGCCATTTTCAGGACCTTCTATCATATACATTACGGTGCCGAGTATTACACATATAATAATAACACTAAACAGGAAAACAAATATTTTAATACGGCTTTTTCTTAGTGAAATCATTAACTGGTTAGACGCACCAACAAATTTTACGAGTTTCAGTATCCTGAAAACGCGCAAAAGCCTTAAAGCCCGTATGGAAAGTAAAAAACCAGATCCTGGGAAAAGTATGTTTATATATTTAGGCAATGTGGCAAGCAGGTCTATAATACCGTAAAAGCTAAGAATATAAGTAAGCGGCTTTCTCACTGCAATTATCCTGCTTATATATTCCAACGTGAAAAATGCAGTAATAACCCACTCTATAATATCAAGTTGTTCGCCATAAATTATTTTAATACTGGCAACACTTTCCAGCATAACAGCTGCTATACTGATAAGTATTATAATAAGCAGCGCAACGTCAAAAAGTTTACCTTCAGGCGTGTCGGCCTCATAAATTATTTCATGAAGTTTATCCCTAAAACCTTTTGGCATTTTTATGGGTTGATGAAGTTTAATATTCCAAAAATACTAAATCTGTTACAGACGTACTATTTTTAATCCTTTCTTTTTTCTGAGATAGCCCTGGATGATGTTTTTTACATCTTTATTATGCTCCATAGGCACTAAAATATTTTTAAGAACTTCAATTTTAGTAACCTGATAGTTAAGGTTAAAAAAAGCATAGCCTTTATAAATACCATTTTCTATAAGTACCGCGCTTCGTTCTTCAAGTGCTCGCCCCCTGTCAATAATAATCATACTCTGATGATTAAAACTGTTATTATCAATAAAACTTTCAACTTTTACATTATAACTTTCGGGAGTTTCATTGCCTATGCAGGCACCATCGCAATTATTCAGCTCAAAAGGAAAACAGTTCGGTTTTGCAGTAGTATCAAGCCCATTTAGTTTTTGGCATAAATTGTACTTTTCAGTAATCTTAAACAGGGCATTTTTTGCCTCGGTTAAACCGGGAAAAGAAAGTATTTCTTTTTTCCTGCCGTCTGTTTTTAATATTTTGAGGCAAATGTAGCCCTCCTTATTTTTTTCTGTATAGATAGAGTAGGGGAACACTGTTTTTTTAAGTGCTCTGTTGTGAACGGGCTTATTCGCCTTTATTTCCTGGCACTCTTTTAAAAGGGCTATAAGCTCGCTGCCTGTTTCTTCGTAGCTTATTGTAAAAGCATCCCGTTGCAGTTTTTTTGATTTACGCGAAGTGCCGGTAAAATGCTGGTTAAGCCTTTTTTTTATGTTACTGCTTTTACCAAGATAGATAAGGTTTCCGTTATCCTTATAAATGTAGTATAGCCCTGTTACCGGGGGTATGCCTTCCAAAAGGTCAAACAGTTTAGGTGATATTCCTTTTTTAGTATCGCTTTTTACCAGGCTTTTGACAATTTCCTTCTCCACATCTTTAGCTAAGAGCATTTTAAAAAGCTGAACTGTTGCCAAAGCATCTCCTGTAGCACGGTGCCTGTCGCTCATTGGGATACCCAAGGCGCGTACCAGCTTGCCAAGGCTGTGCGATTTTTGCTCCGGCATTAACTTTTGGGAAAGCTCTACAGTGCAAAGCGACTGACGCTCGTACTTATAACCAAGCCTGTCAAACTCTGTACGGAGGATGCGGTAATCAAACTGGGCATTGTGCGCTACAATTATACAGCCTTCGGTAATTTCTACAATGCGCTTGGCAACATCATAAAATTTAGGTGCACTGCGCAGCATGGCATTATTAATACCGGTAAGCTTAACCACAAAGGGCTGTATTGGCTTTTCAGGGTTTATAAGGCTGATAAACTGGTCAGTAACTTCGTGCCCATCATATTTGTAAATAGCAATCTCGGTTATACCCTCTTCATTATACTGCCCGCCCGTTGTTTCTATGTCAAGTATTGCGTACAAAAAGTGTATAGAAATTTAATGTTTTAAAGATGCAAAGTTCGTGAATATAAACCATTTTCAGATTTCCAAAATCACAAATTTTT
>JBQGDD010000417.1:0-5371 GCA_052038845.1 Dyadobacter sp.
CAAGAATTACAGGCCAGAGGTAAATATATACAGCTGGAAAGCAAACCAAAAATTCAGGTGGAGAAAACTGGTGCCTGCCATAGCTGTTTATGCCGGAGCAAATATTATGGGTAAGAATAATCCGTACACATTTCCTACAGATGGTGTAAGCCCAAAAATTATGGCGATAACACAAAATCATTTTGGTAAATGGGTTTGGGTTAATAATATTATAGCTGACAGGGTAACTACAGATTTTCCGAGCTACGGAATAATTTCTACCCTAACGCGCGGATTCAATGAAAAATGGTCTGGGTTTGTAGAGTTTCAGGGGTATAACAGCGATTATTATGCCGATGGCATTGCCAGGCTGGGTGCCGCGCACCTTATTGGCGATACAATGCAGGTTGACGCATCTATAAGTACAAATTTTAAAGAAACACCCTCTATACTATATGGCGGCATAGGTTTCTCATGGCGTTTTGATGCCAAATACAGCGATATACTTCTTCCCGGCAAAGGCGATAAGGAAGATGAGTATAACAGCGAAAAGAAGAAGAAAGAAGAGGATAAAAAGAAGAAAAAAGAAGAGCGTAAAAATAAAAGGCTTAACGAAGCTGACTTTGAAGAAGGAAAATAAATACTGATGATAATTATTAAAGAAGCAAAGACTAAAGCGGAAATTAAAGAGTTTGTAAAATTCCCTTTTAAATTATATAAAGATTGCCCTTACTGGATACCGCCATTAATAAGTGAAGAAACTGAAAATTTTGACAAAACAAAAAATCCTGCTTTTGCAAATGCTGATGTAAAGCTTTACATTGCCTATAAAAATAACGAAGTTGCAGGTAAAGTTGCAGCTATAATAAACTGGCAGGAAGTTAACAATCAAAATAAAAAAAAGGTACGTTTCGGCTGGTTTGATGTTATTGATGATATTGAGGTTACTAAAGCCTTACTGGAAAAAGTATATGAATTTGGACGTGAACACAACCTTGAATATGCTGAAGGGCCTATGGGTTTTTCTAACCTTGATAAGGTAGGTGTACTTACCGAAGGCTTTGACCAGATAGGCACAATGATTACCTGGTATAACTATCCTTACTATAAAGAGCACCTTGAAAAACTGGGCTACACTATAGAAAAAGAGTACAGGGAAAGTATCTTCTCTTTTAACAATGTTGACCCTAAACCTTTTCAAAAAGCCAGTGCCCTGATTAAAAAAAGGTATGGGCTTAAGTCTGTCCATTTCAATTCTGCAAAGGATGTTATGCCTTATGTAGATAAAATGTTTGACTTATTTAATAAAAGCTACGAAAGGCTGTCTTCTTTTGTAGCAATTTCTGATGTGCAGAAAGAGTATTTTAAAAAGAAATATGTAGGGCTTATAAACCCTGAATACATTAAGTTTGTTGAAGATGCTGATAAAAACCTTGTTGCATTTACCATAGTAATGCCCTCATTTTCTGAAGCACTTATTAAAGCTAAAGGAAAACTTTTTCCATTTGGTTTCTGGCATTTGCTGCGGGCTAAAAAAAACAGTAAGGATGTGGCTTTTTATCTTATTGGCATTGATCCTGAATACCAAAATAAAGGAGTTACTGCTATAATTTTTGATGACTACTATAAAGTGTTTCAAAAAAATAAGATACGCAATTGTATAAGGACACCGGAATTAGAAGAAAACCACGCCATGAATAACCTATGGAAAAACTTTAACCCAATAATTCATAAAAGGCGAAAAACGTACAGAAAAGATATATAAATATAAACATTAAATACCATCACAATAGTTTCTGTAGTGGTGGTATTTTTATAGCTATTGATTTATCCTATTCGATATATTAATATATCAGTAAGATTGTTACTAGCGAAACAACACTGATAAAAATCCATAAAACCATACCCTGCACAAACACCTTTGCACCTACAGATTTTATTGTAGCGGGAGAAAGCCCTATACCTATTAGAAACAGTGTTATGATGAGTGCTTTTTTGGCAATAGCCGTTATTACACTATAAGCTTCATTATATTGTGGTAATATTGTGCTTACCACCATAGCCAGTATGAATAAAAATATAAAATAGGGCATATATACTTTTCCCCCACTCTTTCTGTTTATTGCTACTGTAAATAGCGACAGTGGTATTATCCATAAGGCACGCCCAAGTTTTACAGTCGTTGCCACTTCGAGTGCCTCATTCCCGTATGCAGAAGCAGCCCCAATTACAGAGCTTGTATCATGTATGGCTATGGCGCTCCAAAGCCCAAACTGGTACTGTGTAAGTTCAAATAAGTGCCCTAAAAACGGAAATAGTAACAACGCAGCGGCATTAAGTATAAATACTGTTCCCAGTGCTACGCTTATCTGTTTGTTTTCTGCACCCGTAATGGGGGCAACCGCCGCAATAGCACTGCCGCCACAAATAGCAGTACCCGATGAAATAAGGTAAGATGTTTTAGGGTTTATTTTTAAAAGTTTACCCAGCAGGTATCCCAGGCTTAGCACCAGTACTATACTGGTTACTGTAAAAAGCATTCCTGCTTTTCCTGCTTCAACTGCGCTATAAAAATTCATACCAAAACCTAACCCTATCACAGCAGCTTTAAGCAACCATTTTACCATTACTGAACTTTGAGAAATGTAGGGGTTACCGAAAATTATAGCCATAGCAAAACCTAACAACAAAGCAATCGGCGCATTTACATATGGCGTAAGGCAGGCAAGCAGAAGAATAAAAAAGATAATTTTTTTTAAATTTTGGTTTAAAGGCATTACAGATTAATTTCAGTTACAAAACTACAGGCATTAAATTTAGGCTTTAATAAAGTTTAGATTATGGCGAATTTAGCATAATTAAACTTTATTTCTCTACTTGCATCAAATGATACGGACTTGTATTTAATATTACATTACTTAGCCGATCAATAAAATATGTGCAGAGTGTTTTTTAAGGTAAATTACTATATATAGATTTTGCCTCATTAATTTGTATATTTACACTTAAAGGATTTATACTGTAAGTAAATAACAAAAATAAAATAACTACAGTCTACACTACAGCCCATTATGTACTACTACAATAATTTAGCCTGATATAAAAACAAAAACTTTATTATGGATTTTACAATTATATTGGGTTACTTTCTTGCACTTCTAGTAGGTGTTTCTCTAGGGCTTGTGGGCAGTGGCGGTTCTATACTCACAGTTCCTATACTGGTTTATGTTCTTGGTATAGATGCCGTAACCGCAACAGGATATTCATTATTTATAGTAGGCAGTACAGCCCTTGTAGGCGGGCTTAAAAACACATTTCAGCATAATGTAAATTTTACCATTGTTGTATTATTTGGGCTGCCTTCATTAATCAGTGCCTATTTGGTAAGGGCGTTTGCAATACCTGCCATACCCTACACTATTGGTTCTGTAAATTCTTTTGCTGTAACAAAACCGTTTGTATTAATGGTACTGTTTGCATTTATAATGCTGTTGGCGGCTATAAAAATGATTCGCTCTGTTCCATTGGCTGCAAACACTGAAAGGACATCTGTTTTCAGGCTAAACCTTAGTGGTATAATTACAGGTGTTATTGCGGGTACTGTAGGTGCCGGGGGCGGTTTCCTTATTATCCCTGCATTAGTATTTTTAGCAGGTATTCCGATGAGAAAAGCTATTGGCACCTCTTTATTTATTATTGCTATACAATCGTTGGCAGGCTTTATGGGCGATGCTGCAACACAGGTTATAGACTGGGTTTTCCTGCTACCGTTTACAGCTACAGCAATTATAGGTATTTTTATAGGCATACTTTTATCTGACAAAATTGAAGGTGAAAAGCTTAAAAAGGGATTTGGCTACTTTGTATTAGTAATGGCAGCTTACATACTTTTTAAAGAAATTGTACTTAAGCAATAGCAATGGGCTGTATAGCATTTGTTACTGGAAAACTTAAGGTTTAGAATTAATTTACAGCATAGATCTAATATCAATAACAACTAAAATAAAAAATTATGTTTTTTCAACACGTATATGATAAATCATTGTCACAGGCAAGCTACTTTATAGGCTGCCAGGCAAAAGGGGAAGCTATTGTAATTGATGCAAAAAGAGATATAGACACTTACCTTGAAATAGCAAAGCAAAACAATATGAAAATAACACATATTGCCGAAACACACATCCATGCCGATTTTCTTACAGGCTCAAGAGAGCTTGCAGCGGTTACAGGGGCAAAAATGTACCTATCTGACGAAGGTGGCGAAGGCTGGCAATATGAATTTAACCATATAGGGCTTAAACATGGCGACACTATAAATGTAGGCAATTTAACTTTTGAAGTACTGCACACGCCCGGACATACACCTGAAAGCATTACTTTTTTACTGACCGACCATCCGGCAACTGAAGAACCTGTTATGGTATTTACAGGTGACTTTGTATTTGTAGGCGACGTAGGCAGGCCGGATCTGTTGGAACAAGCTGCCGGATCTAGAGGAACACAGGCAAAAGGTGCTAATCAAATGTATGAGTCTATTCAGCGTTTTGCAACTTTGCCACAATATGTTCAGTTATGGCCAGGTCATGGAGCTGGTTCTGCCTGCGGTAAAGCACTTGGCGCAGTACCAAGTTCTACCATAGGGTATGAGAAAATAAGGAACTGGGCTTTTCAGTATAAAAATAATGAGCAGGGCTTTGTAGATTATCTTTTAGAAGGACAGCCTGAGCCACCTAAGTATTTTGCGATGATGAAAAAGCTGAATAAGGTTGACCGCCCTTTGCTTACCGAAGTGCCCAAACACAAGAAGCTGGGTAAAGAGGAGTTTTTAACTGATTATAATAGTGGTATAAAAGTAATTGATACCCGAAATAAATTTGATTTTGCAAAGGAGCACCTTCCTGGTTCTATTAATATACAAGGCAATAACTCTTTCGCCACATGGTGCGGATGGATACTTAATTATGAAGAGGAAATTATACTGGTAGCAGAAGACCTCCAGATCGAAGACCTAACCCGTAAACTGATGCGCATAGGCTTAGATAATATAAAGGGATATATCTCTGATATTAATTCTTTGGGTACAGCAACTGAAAGCAGTGAAATTATAGACGTCGAAACCTTTAAATCTTACATAGGTAAAGACGAGGTGCAGATAATAGATGTAAGAGGCGAAAGTGAGTATAAAGATGGACATATTAAAGGGGCAGACAATGTTTTTGTAGGAACACTGGCTGATAACCTTGATAAAATAGATAAAAATAAAGAGCTGGTAATTCATTGCCAAAGTGGTGACAGGGCATCTATTGCACAGTCAATACTGGAGAAAAACGGCTTTAAAGATGTAAAGAATTACTCTGCGGGAATGAAAGAGTGGAAAGAAAAAGGTAACGCG
>JBQGDD010000418.1:0-16049 GCA_052038845.1 Dyadobacter sp.
GAATATAAAGTTTACCACAACATAGTAAAAGCCAATGGCAATTCTACGTGATGCAGTATTATTAATTTAAATGCAAATAAAATTATGTGCTCTTTTTCCTCATTTTCATGTTTATAAACTCAACAGCAAGAGAAAACGCTATAGCAAAATAGAGGTAACCTTTTGGTACAGCACCTATATGCTGCCCTGCAAGCTGCGCTTCTGATAAATGCATACTTTCAGTTATAAGCATGAAACCTATAAGTATAAGAAAAGCCAGCCCAAGTATTTGTATAGATGGGTTTGCATTTACAAAGTTACCTACAGGAACCGCAAATAACATCATTACACCTACAGAGATAACCACTGCAGTTATCATAATATATAATGCCCCTTCTACTCCATTGGTCATACCTACAGCTGTCAGTATTGAATCTACAGAAAAAATTATGTCTATTAAAAGTATCTGGAATATTACATTGCCAAACGATTTTTTGGCTGTACTGCCCAGGCTCTTTTCCTCCTCACCCTTATGATCTACCTTGTCGTGTATCTCTTTAGTACTTTTATATATAAGAAAAAGCCCTCCTAAAAAAAGTACCAGTGCCTGTCCCGTAAAGTCTGCACTGAACCATCCCCAATCTATATCAAATACTGTTACTTTCATGGCTATCAGCAGTGTAATACCAAACAGCATTGCAATACGCATAAACATAGCCAGAAATAAACCAATCCTTGTGGCGCTCTTTCTCCTTTCGGGTGGTAGCTTACCTGTAACTATAGAAATAAAGATGATATTATCTATTCCCAGTACAATTTCCAGGAATGTTAGCGTTAACAGCGCTATCCATGCATCGGGGTTGGTTAAAAATTCCATAGATTAGTTTAATTTGGTAACGGTACCTTTTTGTTTATTATGATCTCCCACAATTGAAAATTCAAAGTTATAGGAATTGTCTTTTGTAGTTAATATTTTCATATGCACGGCTTTTTTCTCCTGCATATTTTTAGGGTTTATTTTTTTGAGTATATACTCGCAGTCATTAATCCAGCGTATTGACGATGTATCGGTTTTACCCTCATAGGTTTCAATTTCTATAGAATCGTTACGCTCAAAAAGAGTAACTTTCTTTTCACCGTCAATGTCATATTCAAATTTGAATTTACCTGTTTTAAATTCAGCACAGTCCCTTTCCTGCTGGTAGCAGCTAATAAACAAGGCTATAAAGGGAATAGCCATAACAGCAAAAAATTTAGTTTTCATTATCAAAAAGGCTTTTCATTATAGTACGTAAAGCCATGAACATAAAATACATGGCCGAAAGGCATAAAATAATACCAACACCCAAAACAGGTATAAATAATGGATGCCCCTGGTTTTTAAATGAACTGTGTATAACCACCGGCCCTATAAAAAAAAGCGGGAAAGCCCATCCTAAATATGCAAGCCCACGCATGAGCTTTTTTTTATCAGTTGCCATAATTCTCAATTGCTTTACGTACGTTTTTATATTTATCTAATAAAGCCGCTGCTGCTTCCTGAGATATATTTAGTTCATCCATTATCATTTGTACGCCTCTGCCCACCAGTTTATGATTACTCAGCTGCATATCAACCATTTTGTTGCCTTTAACCCTGCCAAGCTGTATCATAGCAGCAGTAGATACCATATTCAGCACCAGCTTTTGGGCTGTACCGGCTTTCATACGTGAACTTCCCGTTACAAACTCTGCACCTGTAACAACTTCTACCGGGTATTGTGCAGTTTGCGCAAGCGGGCTACCTGAATTACAGGTTATGCAACCCGTAGGAATATTGTTTTTATTACACATTTCGAGCCCACCAATAACATAAGGTGTAGTACCGGATGCGGCTATCCCTATTACAATATCTTTTTCATTTACAGAATATCCTGAAAGATCTTTCCATGCCTGTTCAGTATCGTCTTCAGCAAATTCTACGGCTTTTCTTATAGCAGTATCTCCCCCTGCTATAAGTCCTATAACCAAATCAAAGGGTACTCCAAAGGTAGGGGGGCATTCGCTGGCATCAACTATACCCAGCCTGCCGCTTGTGCCTGCACCTATGTAAAAAAGCCTGCCTCCCCTTTTTAATTGCGCAACAACCTTTTCAGTCAGCTTTTCAATTTGCGGAAGTGCTTTTTCTACTGCAAGCGGAACAGTTTTATCCTCGTTATTAATATTGGTTAAAAGCTCATGTAATGGCATTTTTTCTAAATGTTGGTATTTAGAGCTTTGTTCTGTTGTCCTTATAAAAGGCATATATATCTTTTTTTGTAAAATTAAAGAAAATACGCCATAACAACTCCCAAAATAATAGCTAAAAGTTTAGCCAGATTAAATTTATGCCCTTCACTGCTTTCAAATATTATGGTAGATGAAATATGGAAAAGAATACCTACTACTACAGCAGATATTTCTGTAAAGTAATGACTGATAAAATGTAGCTGTTCAGATAATAACGTTCCAAGTGGTGTCATTACCGCAAAAGCCAGCATAAACAGGAAAATTGGCAGCTTGCCTAAACCTGCATTTACAAAAAACGCTGTCAGGATTATAGCAATAGGCAAATGATGTATTGCTATACCCCAGGCAAGATCATGATGATGGCTAACAGGCATACCCTCCAGCAGGGCATGAATACAAAGGCTTATAAACAATAGCCAGGGTATTGTATTCATATTATGGTCGTGACCCTGCCCGTGTACGTGCCCGTGTTCGGCTCCTTTAGAAAAATATTCTAAAATAATCTGGAATATAATTCCAGCCATAATAAAAAGCCCTATAGGGTTGTTTGAGTGAGAATGATCATGGCTGTGTCCGTGGTGTGAATGAAGGCTGCTTTCATACACTTCCGGCAACAGGTGCATTACTGTTAACGATAAAAGAAAAGATCCGCTGAAAGCCAGCAGCAACTTTAGCTTTTTACGGTCCTGCGGTTTTAAAAGCAATGCTATGCCATACCCTAGTATAACGGACAGCAAGGGGAGTAAATAAATCATAATTACTTAAAAATCATAATTAAACGTTCTGACTCATTTTTATAAAACCTGTGCAGCTTATAATCGCCAAAAATATCCAACAGGTATATACCTGCCTCATCCATTAATTTTTCAAAATCCTGAAGTGTAAACGCTTTTACCCTTTCGGTAAAATGATAGTGTTCTCCCTCAGCTTCAAAATCTATTTCTTTATAAATATAGCTGTCTTTTACATAACGCTTTATTTTAAAGTCAATTCCGTCAACGGTTTTTACTTCGTTCGGGATAAGGTTTTTTATTACATAATCCACATTCATAAAGTCAATAACAGCAAAGCCATATTCGCTAAGGCTGTTATGCATGGCTTTAAGTGCTTTTAAATTATCTTCTTCATTATCAAAGTAGCCAAAACTGGTAAACAGGTTAAATATAGCGTCAAACTTTTCATTAAAAGGCTCACGCATATCATGCACTGTAAAATGCAGTTTTTCATTAGCAAAAGATGAGGCTTCGGCGATACTGTTTTCAGATAAATCTGCACCTGTAACATCATAGCCTAACTGACTGAGATATATAGAGTGCCTGCCTTTACCACAGGCTAAATCAAGAATTTTAGCATTTTCGGGCAGGTTTAGGTAATTAGTAAGGTTGTCCATGAATTGCTGCGCTTCTTCATAGTCACGGTCTTTATATAGTATATGATAATAAGGCGTATCGAACCAGGATGCAAACCAGTTATTCGTTTCTTTTTGCATATTCATTTAATGTAGCGGCAAATTTAGTTTATTTTTGCAAAGAATTTGAATAGAACGAATGGAAAATAATTATAAGATGATAGCCAAAACCTTTTTTGGCTTTGAAGAGATTTTGGCTAAAGAACTTCAGGTTTTGGGCGCGCAGGAGGTAGAACAGGGTGTAAGGATGGTAAGTTTTAAAGGAGATAAGGGTTTTATGTATAAAGCCAACTTATCACTGCGCACTGCTTTAAAAATATTAAAACCAATATACCATTTCAGGGCTTATAACGAGCAGAGCCTTTACAAAGGCATACAGGGGGTAAACTGGTCGCAGTACTTTTCGGCAAACCAATCGTTTGTAGTAGATGTCACACTGCACTCCGATCATTTTAACCATTCTCAGTTCGTTGCGTTAAAAACTAAAGACGCCATTGTTGACCAGTTTAGGGATAAATTTGGTAAAAGACCCAATATTGACAAAGATTTTCCTGATGTACGTATCAATATCCATATCCATAACGACCAATGTTCGGTAGCACTCGACACAAGCGGTAACTCTTTACACCAAAGAGGATACAGGACAGCCACAAACATAGCACCTATAAACGAAGTGCTTGCTGCAGGAATGCTGTTGCTTTCTGGCTGGGATGGGCAGGGAGATTTTCTTGACCCCATGTGTGGCAGTGGTACCATAGTAGCCGAAGCAGCTATGATTGCCTGCAATATACCGGCTAACATCAACCGTAAAGAATTTGCCTTTGAAAAGTGGAATGACTGGGATAACGACCTGTTTGATATGATTGTAGATTCGCTCATAAAAAAAACAAGGGAGTTTCATTACACAATAAAGGGATATGATAAAGCACCTTCGGCTGTAGTAAAAGCAAAAGACAATATAAAAAATGCCAACCTTGATGAGTATATAACAATATCCCAACAAAACTTTTTTGATACAGATAAAGAAACTAAAGGACCGCTGCACATGGTGTTTAACCCACCGTATGGTGAAAGGCTTGATGTAGATTTAGAGCGCTTTTACAGGGAGATTGGCGATACATTAAAACAGGGCTACCCGGGTACTAATGCATGGTTTATAACCGCTAACCTTGAAGCGTTAAAATTTGTTGGATTAAAACCATCAAGAAAAATAAAACTTTTTAACGGTAAGCTGGAAGCAAGGCTCGTAAAGTATGAAATGTATGAAGGCAGTAAACGGGCTAAATTTCAGTCATAAATAAATATTCAGAAGAAAATTAATTTAAACATTAAATATCCGCCATGAATAAAAAAAGGAAAGCACTTACTTATAATTTTTTATGTTTTGCAGCATTTTATATGATTCTATATTTTTTAATAGTGCGCTTTACAGGTTTAACAGGTTTATGGATACCATTAACAGCCTTTGTGTCAGCATCTATACTTACACCAAAATTTCAGTATGTAAAATATCGTGGTGAAGACAAGATATTTATGAAATGGCTTTTTATTAAAGGATTGAAAGAAATTAAATAATAAAAATTTCATATAAACAATTGTTTGAAAATATAATTAAACTATAAAGTAGTCTGCCTAGATTATTTATTGCAAAAACGTTAAATTAAATAATTTAACGTTTTTTGTTTTTTTAGCAACTTTGTAATAATAGGTTTGCATTCCTCTTAGCGCTAAAGGAGATAATAATAGGGAAAAATTTCAATAAACCCTTTAAATATTTGATTCAATTAATATAGATTATAATCCAAATGTGGAATTAACAACTTGGAGGCTGGAAGATTTAGTATCAATGGCTTTTACAAATTTATGAAGTTGATTTAGAAGTGGAAAATCAGGAAACTGTAACAAATAATGTAAAATATAATTCTAACTTTGAGATTGAGGCATCGGCAGAATATTTAGTAAAAGTAGGGATGAAGTATGGATCAAGTGTTGAGGAAAATCAATCAAAATCCTCTATTAGAAAATGGATGAACCAATCAAATGACCTTGGTACTTACTTAATTCATTTTGGTGATAACGTAATTATACAAGAGGACAATGCAGGTTATACTTATCGGGAATATAATCTTGGCAAATGTATAATCTCTACAAGACCAGTTAAAGTACAATAATTTATTATGAATAAAATGCCTTACGTATTTATCGTTCTCTTTTTATTATTAGTTGTGATAATAATGATGGTAGGAACTCCAGCGCAAATGAATATTTATTACATATGAGAGGCAGATATGTTTTAAAGCAGGTTTATTCTGACATACCGCTAGACCTAAATTTTGATAACATATATAATACTGACTTGTTTGAGGAAATGGACTGCCAGGTTATATATCCATTACAATTGCATCACGCAAGTCTACAGTACCATATAAGTTCAGATAAATTAGAAATAATGTTTGAAGTGTCTAATTCACAAGTATACTCTGAATCACCCCCATATCAGCAGTGTTTTGTCAATCAAAGCTTATACTATTCCAAGATTTTAATTGATGAAAGCACAGGTAATATTGATGTAATAACTAGCGGAACTCCCGAAAGAGAAGTGGAATACGGTTATTTGACTGGTGGGTATTATAATGAAAGAAGACTGCTTTTGGATGTAGACAAGATACTGTTTACATCCGAAGGCTGGCAAACCATTCCAATTCATTTAGTGTATGAATGGAATAATCCATAAATAACAGGCTACTTTTTGGGTAGCCTGTTTTTGTGTAATATGCTTGCAGATAGACCCTTTCTCATGCATGATTTTTCTTTATTTAATCAGTAGCCGAAATATAAATTAGTAAAAATTAACATGTAGCTATATAAAAAAAGGACAAAAGATAATATCTTTTGTCCTTTTTTAGTGACCTCGACAGGATTCAAACCTGTAACCTTCTGAGCCGTAATCAGATGCGCTATTCAGTTGCGCCACGAGGCCTTTTTTAACAAACAAATCAACAATATAGTTCCTGATGCGTTTGCGGGTGCAAATATAGGCAATATTGCTTAACTTGCAAACTCTAACCAAGAAAAACAATATAAAAAATGCAACTAAGCCAGTATATAAGTGAGGTAGAGGATTTTCCTAAACAGGGAATTGTTTTTAAAGATATCACTCCACTGCTTGCCAATGCCGAGGCTGTAAAGGAATGCCTTGAGCTATTAGTAAAAAATATTAAAGGGCATAACATTGATAAAGTTACAGGCGTAGAAAGCAGAGGGTTTTTCTTTGCTACATTACTGGCTCATGAACTTAATGCAGGGTTTGTACCTGTGCTAAAGGCAAATAAGCTACCATACAGTACGCTTACCGCAACTTATGAGCTTGAGTATGGTACTGACATACTTGAAATACATACAGACGCCATAAAAAAAGGTGAAAAAGTTTTAATTCATGATGATGTGCTTGCAACGTGCGGCACAGCGAAAGCGGTTTGCGAACTTGTAGAAAGCCTGGGAGGAAAAATTGTACAGTGTAATTTTATTATGGAACTGTCTTTCCTTAATGGCAGAAATAAAATAAGTGGCTATGATGTTTATTCGCCGTTAGTGTATTAATCAAGCGCACGGGTTGTTACATAATACTTCCATGCAATAACAGCCTTCTGAAACTTAGTCGCTTTTGAAAGGTCTAATTGTTCCTTTGTATAATTGGGTAAAAGCCAGTTATTTATTTTTGCTAAAAGTTTAAACATCACTATATAATATTATATTACCAAATATATAAAAACAACTGACTGAATGCTACTTATTTAAGCAGTTATTAACAGATTGTAAGGCAATTGATTTTACATGTATTTATCATTCAGTACTAACTTATTGCTTATTTAGGTAATTGCTTTATTGCAATTAGATTTATAACAAAGTGCCCATACATTAATTGTACAGGCACTTTGTTATTACTGATTCAAATAAACTCCAGCTTATCTTATTTTACTTTTGTTTCTTATTCTTCTTTCGCTGTTAGTTCAGCTATTTTTACAATAACTTCAACCGCTTTTTGCATACTTTCTACTGGCACATATTCATATTTTCCGTGGAAATTATGTCCTCCGGCAAAAATATTAGGACATGGCAGCCCCATATAAGATAATTGAGAACCATCTGTACCTCCTCTTATTGGCTTTATTATCGGCTCGATACCCAATTCTTTCATAGCACGTTCTGCAACATCTACTATATGCATAACCGGCTCAACTTTTTCTTTCATATTAAAGTACTGGTCTTTAATCTCAGCAATAGCTATATCTCCACCAAACTGTTTTTCATACTTATTGTTAATGGAATCCACTATTTTCTTCACCAGCTTTTTCCGCTTCTCAAACTTTTTCCTGTCATGGTCACGAATAATTAGCTGTACGGTAGTTTCCTCAATACTGCCATTAATACCTGTTACATGAAAAAAGCCTTCGTACCCCTTAGTTTTCTCCGGTACTTCTTCTTTAGGCAGTTTAGATATAAATTTGTTTGCCAGCAACATAGAGTTAATCATTTTGCCCTTTGCATATCCGGGGTGAACGCTTTTTCCCTTAAAAGTGACCTTAGCCCCTGCAGCATTAAAATTTTCGTATTCCAGCTCCCCTATCTGGCTTCCGTCCATAGTATAAGCCCATTCGGCTCCAAACTTTTCAACATCAAACTTATGGGCTCCACGACCAATTTCCTCATCAGGAGTAAAGCCAACACGAATTTTTCCATGTTTAATTTCAGGATTGTTAATCATATACTCCATAGCAGTAACAATTTCTGTAATACCTGCTTTATCATCTGCACCCAGCAGAGTAGTCCCGTCGGTAGTTATAAGCGTCTGCCCTTTGTACTGCAATAAATCTTTAAAATAATTTGGAGAAAGTATGATGTCCTGCTCCTTATTTAGCACTATATCTTCCCCATCATAATCTTTTATAATCTGTGGTTTAACATTTGCCCCGGTAAAGTCAGGCGTAGTATCAAAATGCGATACAAATCCAATAACAGGTACATCATGCTCAACATTAGATGGCAGGGTTGCCATTATGTAAGCATTTTCATCTATAGTTACATCCTGCATACCTATCGATTTCAGCTCTTCAACTAATTGGTTAGCAAGATCCCATTGCTTTTCTGTACTTGGTGTAGTATTAGAGTTAGGGTCTGACTCAGTATCTATAGTTACATAACTTATAAACCTATCTATAATATGCTGCATTTTTTATTTATTTTTTATTTATTTTTTATTAATGAAGCACAAATTTACAATTTATTTATGCCAATTTAAAAACACATACTATTGAAATTTAGAAAGCAGCAAATATTGTAAAATACCGCATACCTAAAATGAGGCGTTAACACCAAAGAGATAACCTACTAAAGCAGACAGCAACATAGCAATCGTTCCCCATACTGTAATACGTATTATTGCTTTAAAAATATTGGACCCACCAGTTTTTGCAGCAGTTGCTCCCAGTATAATAAGAAAAACAATGGTAAATCCATAAAGGTAGTATTCGATACCAGTTACAGGAAACAGTAGGATTACCAGTAGGGGTAAAATACCACCAACAGTAAAAGATGCACCAGAAGCTAATGCCGCCTGTATGGGTTTTGCCTGGCTTATTTCATTAATGCCCAGTTCATCGCGGGTATGCGCAGCCAAAACGTCTTTCTCAGTTAGTTCTACAGCTACACGCTTGGCCGTTTCTTTGCTTAAGCCACGCTGCTCATATATCTGTGTCAAAATTTTCAATTCATCTTCCGGCATTTCCGCCAGCTCTTTCTTCTCTCTTTCAATATCAGCATATTCGATATCAGTCTGAGAGCTGACCGAAACATATTCTCCTGCCGCCATCGACAAAGCCCCTGCCACAAGTCCTGCAACAGTAGCTAATATTATGGGTTCCTTTGCAGTA
Organism: Dyadobacter sp.; assembly: GCA_052038845.1. GTDB lineage: Bacteria > Bacteroidota > Bacteroidia > Flavobacteriales > Flavobacteriaceae > Flavobacterium. Next base: position 9,586 of record JBQGDD010000418.1, read on the forward strand.
CTTGCTGCGGCTACCCCGATAGCAAGACTGGAAATAGATATTATTCCATCATTAGCTCCCAATACTGCAGCTCTTAGCCAATTGCTTCGCTGTATGTAATGCCTGTTGAGATATTCCTCAACTGATAATGGTTTGTTCTCCATAATTAATTGTTTTTACCAGAAGTAACCAGCACTAAAGGCTATAAGCTAAATTAGTGATTTTCATTTTTCATTCAAATTAATTTACCTATATCAAAATAGATTGACCTGTCCTTAAAGGTGTACTTCCGGGATTGCAGTATTAAAATAATCATTTTGTACACATAGCACCAATGAGGGAAAAGACGGTTCGAGATCACGCGCATCATTAAGAGTAATGAATATAGAAAGTGAAATCTTTATATTAACTTTGTTTAACCACTGATTATCAAATAATTAAATATTAAATTAAGATTTAGCTATATTTATTTAACATTTCATTAGAGTATTTGATATAGATGAGAACTACTAAGCCATACCCTACTCTATCATATAGTTTATCATGTAACAAACAGCTTCTGTTTTTAGAAGAAATAAAGTCAGGTCATCAGTAACGCAAAATGACCTATAGCAAAACTTCATTAATACCACGATATATTTTTGTTACAAGAACTGCTAATATATTTGGTAAGGGTACATTAAGGTCTGAATATATAATTTCTATTACCTTTGCTATTATGAGAATTCTGGTAATTGAAGACGAAACTATACTCAACAAAAATATTTGTGAGGCGCTGATGGCTGAAAATTTTGCTGTTGAAAGTGCTTTTGATGGTTTTTTTGGAGAAAGGCTTCTTAAAAAAGAAACTTTTGATTGTGTTGTAATGGATATAAATCTGCCAAAGAAAAATGGCTACGATTTATGTAAGGAATTTAGAGAGTATAATTTAAAAACCCCTGTCTTGATGCTTACGGCTTTTGATGAACTTGAAGACAAAATTAAGGGGTTTGATAATGGTGCAGATGATTATCTCACTAAACCTTTTTTTATGAAAGAGCTGATTATGCGGATAAACTCACTTCTAAAAAGAAGCCAAAATAAATATGACACCAATGCTAATGAAATTATTATAGCTTCAGATATTATTATTAATACTGCTCAAAAAAAGGTTAAAAGAAAAAACGAGGAAGTACAGCTTACACCAAGAGAATATCAAATTTTGGTGAAACTCTGTAAAAATCAAGGGGAAATAATTTCAAAAAATGAATTGATAAATGAAATCTGGGGAACTTCACTTGATGTAAATACTAATACGGTTGAAGTTTATGTGAATTTTTTACGGAACAAAATTGACAGGCCTTTTGGAAAAAATTCTATTAAAACCAAAATCGGCTACGGATACTATTTGGAGGTAGAATGAAAATAAGAAACAAAATACTCATATATTTTTCAAGCACAGTAACTGTACTTTCTGCATTGTCGCTTGTAATTGTTTTTGTTTTATTTTCAGCACACCGGGAAGAGGCATTTCAACAACAGCAGTTTTCAAAAATAAAACATACGGTAGGGCTAATTGAAGAATTTGGAGAAATAAGTGCAGAAGTTTCCAGACTATTAGACACACAGGATATCCATGATTTTTATGACGAAAAGATGCTTATTTATGATAAGAATAAGAAACTCATTTTTTCCAGTATTGACAGTCTTGATATTGTAAAATCTAAAGCTATACTTCAAAGGCTTTCAGTTTCAAATAATTGGATTGAGACGAAAGAAGATGGCTATGATTTAATTGGAGTTTATATAGAACATAATTTTAAAAGTTATTATGGCATCAGTAAAGCCTATGACTACTTTGGATATTCTAAAAAAGATTTTTTACAAAAAGTACTTATAGGAATTTTTCTTGCTATTGTACTGATAGTGATGTTAGTTTCATTTTACCTGTCAAATATCATTGCAAAACCTATTTCTGAACTGACGGAAAAAATTGGAGACTATGATTTGAGCAATGATGAAAACCAACCTTTGGTAATTAAGACTACAACTTTAGAATTAAAAAACCTATCGGAAAAATTCAATGAACTTCTTAAACGAACCAATGACGCTTTTTTATTTCAAAAACACAGCATTCAGCATATTTCTCATCAGTTAAAAACACCAATTGCTGTTTTGGTTTCCGAACTCGAAAAAATTGAACAGCATAATGATATTAATGAAATAAAATCAAAACTTCACGGGCAGACACAAAAAGCAAAATCGCTTGGAAATATTATTAATATATTGCTTCAGATATCAAAAATCGAGGCCGGGCAGGAAATTGCCAAAAAATATATTCGAGTTGATGAAATTGTATTTAACTGCATTGCAGAAATTAATGCGCTTTATCCCGAATTTAATTTCGAGGTACATTTTATACCCAATAATTTTAGTGAGCATATTTTAAATATTGAAGCAAATGAACCACTCATCAGCCAAGCTTTTATAAACTTAATGATGAACGCTGTACATTATTCTGATAATCAAAAGGCAAGTATAACATTTGACGGATCATCTGCATTACTTAAAGTTGTTATCTCAAATTCCGGAAAAACATTGTTAGAAGATGAGAAAAAATTTATTTTTTCGCATTTTTTTAGAGGAAAGAATGCTCAAAATCAGCAGGGTTTCGGTCTTGGTTTAGTACTTGCACAAAGTATTTTCGCCATACACAAAGCTGTAATAAAATATCATTCAGAAGGGGATAACAAGAATATTTTCAGTGTAGAATTTAATCAGTTTTAAGCCAAATTTTATATTCTTTAAGCACTTTTTAAGCTCAATAAAACCACTTTTGCAACACTAAATGTTGCATAATGAAGCAAATACTTGCATTATGTGTTTTCGCTTTCAGTTTTGGGCTGAAAGCTCAGGAAACACTTAAAATTTCGAGGGAAGAAGCAGAAACATTGTTTTTGCAGAATAATCTGCTTTTAATTTCCGAAAAGCTCAATATCGAAAGCCAACAGGCAGAAGTAATTCAGGCTAGGTTATGGCCTAATCCTGAATTTTCGATAAGCGAGGTAAACCTATGGAGAACCAGAGAAGTAGAAGAATCACCACCATTTTTTGGAAACTTCGGACGGAATCAACAAGTAGCTTTTGAATTAAACCAGTTGATTCAAACTGCAGGTAAGCGTAAAAAGCTTATTAGTTTAGAAGAGGTTGATGTTTTAAAAGCGGAACAGTATTTTGAAGACTTATTAAGAAATTTAAAATTTGAGCTTCGTAACCAGCTTACTGAATTACAGTTTATTCAGCAATCTATAAAAGTTCATCAAAATTTAATTGAAAATATTTCGAAACTTACCAATGGCTACCGAAACCAACTGAATAATGGTAACATTTCAAAAGCAGAATATATTCGGCTAAAGGCACAGGAACTCGAAATTAACAAAGAGATTTTAGAGCTTGACCTTCAATCAGCCGAAATTCAAAAAGAACTAAGATTATTGCTTCGTGCCAATCCCACGGTTGCTATCGAAATTACTGATGACGGTTTTGTAAAAGATACTAAGCCTTATCAGTCAGTTTTTATTGAGCAAATGGCAGAGCTTGCTAAAGAAAACCGTCCTGATTACAAATTGTCTTTGCTTGAAGAAGATTATTCCAATAAACTATTAGATTATGAAAAGGCACAGCGTGTTCCCGACCTGACCTTCGGCGTAAATTATGACAGAAAGGGTAATACAATGCTTGACTTTGTAGGGTTTGGTGTTTCATTTGACCTGCCGTTATTCAACCGAAATAGAGGAGGCATTAAAAAAGCCCAGATTAGTATTGAAAACGCCAAGGCCCAGAAAGAGCAGATTATGCTTAATGTAGAAAACGAAATATTTCTGTCTTACAGATCATTACAGCAGGCTATTAATTTTCTTAACAGAATAGAAGCTGATTATGAAGCTGATTTGGATTTACTCCTGGAGAATTATGTAACAAACTTTGCTTCCCGAAACGTAAGTATGCTGGAGTATTTTGACTTTATAGATGCATATCTAAATAATAAAAAGATCATTCTGGAAGCCCAGAAAAACGTTAACCAGAAAGCAGAAGAGCTTAATTATTCATTAGGAAAAGACCTTTAATCCATACATCATGAAAAAATATATTATACCTATACTATTTCCTTTTATTATAATAGGATGTAAGAATACTGAAGAATTTAAGAGCGATGAAAAAGAAACATTCTGTCTGAACGAAAAGAATAAGAGCATTGTAGAAATTACAACCGTAGAAAGGCAAAATGTTACAGAGGGTATCCATTTAACAGGAAGTATCCATGCGAATCCTGATAAAGTCATCAACTTCGTTAGTCTTGTTGATGGAATTATTTCTAATACATATTTCTCTTTAGGTGATGAGGTCACAAAAGGTCAGGTTTTGGCAGAAATGCAGAGTGCAGAACTCAGTTCGCTTCAGGCTGAATTAAGCTCTCTTAAAGCTCAGATTGAAATCGCAAAAGTAGATTTAAATGCTAAAGAGCAGATGTTTAAAGATGGTATTTCATCTAATAGGGATTTGATTGAGGCACAAAATAATCTTAGGATTTTGGAATCGGAAGTTCAAAAAATTGAAAATAATTTGAACCTCTACAGCGCAAGCAGTACCCGAAACGTATTTCAAATCAAAGCTCCTGCTTCGGGAGTTATAACTGAAAAAGCCATCAATTCCGGTTCTACCGTTACCGATGAAGGAGAGCCGCTGTTTTCAATTTCAAACCTTAATGATGTATGGGCTATGGCTAATATTTATTCTACAGATATAGTTCATATACAAAAAGGAATGGAGGTAGAAATCAAAACACTATCATATCCAGGTGATATTTTTAAAGGTAAAATTGATGTCATTTCACAGGTTTTAGATGAAAATGTAAAAGTACTTAAGGCCAGAATAGTACTGGATAATAAAGATTTTAAATTAAAACCGGGAATGATAGCAGACATTGTTGCCCTTAAAAAAATAGATAAGCAAAGAGTTGCCATTCCAACTTCGTGCCTGGTATTTTTCAGCGGTAAAAATTATGTTTTGGTTTACAAAGACAACTGTAATATTGAAGTACGGGAAGTTACCCTGCTTACTGAAGGAAACGGGATGACATATATTGAAAGCGGATTGGACGAAAATGAGAAAATTATAACCAAAAACCAGCTTTTGATATTCGAATCTCTCAATAACTAATCCAACAATTATTTTATAATGCAAAAATTCATTCAAAATATAGTTGCCTTTTCACTGAAAAACCCAATTATCGTTTTTTTCCTTACGGGACTATTGATAATCATAGGTGTTTTCAGTTTAAAGCATACGCCAATTGAAGCCTTTCCCGATGTAACAAATACAAGAGCACGAATTATCACGCAATGGTCAGGACGAAGTGCAGAGGAAATCGAGAAGTTCATCACACTTCCGATAATGAAACAGATGAATACGATTCCTAAAAAGTCAGAAGTACGCTCTATTTCATTATTCGGATTGTCAGTAGTAACTGTAATTTTTGACGATGATGTTGATGATTTTTATGCTCAGCAATATGCATCAAACCGCCTTCAGGGAATTAACCTTCCGGATGGAGCAGAAGCTGAGATAGAACCGCCTTATGGAGCAACAGGAGAAATTTTTCGTTATGTTATACGAAGTGACAGACCTGTTAAAGAAATAACTGCTCTTCAGGACTGGGTGATAGAACGGGAGTTAGTTTCCGTTTCGGGAGTTGCCGATATAGTAAGTTTTGGTGGAGAGGAAAAAATTTACGAAATAAAAATTAATCCTACTGAACTGGCCAATTATGACTTATCGCCGTTAGATGTGTATGAAGCAGTATCAAAAAGTAATATTAATGTTGGCGGAGATGTTATAGAAAGAGGTTCGCAGGCTTATGTGGTTCGTGGAGTTGGGCTTTTGATAAAAACAGAAGATATTGAAAATATATTAATTGAATCGCGTGGTAATACTCCAATCTTAGTAAAACACGTTGCCCAGGTTGAAATTTCTGCAAAGCCAAGGTTGGGGCAAGTAGGGCTACAGGATGAAGATGACCTGGTTCAGGGAATTGTAGTTATGCTTCGTGGTGAGAACCCCAACGAAGTTATACCCAGATTAAAAGAAAAAATAGAAGAGCTTAACAGTACTGTACTGCCTAAGGATGTACAGATTGAGCCTTTTATTGACCGTACAGAGCTGGTTAGCACAACTGTAAATACTGTTACAAAGAATATTTTAGAGGGAATTTTCCTTGTTTCGGTTATCGTATTTATCTTTCTATACAATTGGCGCACAACTGTAATTGTGGCTTCTGTTATTCCTCTTGCTTTTCTCTTCGCTATAATGATGTTGCGTATTCAGGGCTTACCCGCCAACCTGATTTCAATGGGTGCTATAGATTTCGGCTTACTCTTAGAAGGAACACTTGTTATAGTCGAGGTCGTCTTTGTTACAATGGAAAAGAAGGCTCATAAAATCGGGAT
>JBQGDD010000419.1:0-10919 GCA_052038845.1 Dyadobacter sp.
TCGTTATAAGTATCTATCCTTTGAACAGTATTTACAATTGTTTTTTCAGCACTTAAATACAGGTTGTCATTAGTAACCGAAATTTCAGCACCCAGTTTTTTGAGTTCAGTTTTTAGTGCTTCAAGCCTGTCAGTTTCTTTAATTTTTAGTGTATGAAGCCCCGTTAAAGTACACGCTATCTCTAACCCAAAGCAGGTAACGGCAATAGTTTGTGCTATATCCGGTGTGTTGATGAGGTTTAAGATAAGCGGCGCAGGATTAAAAGCTGTTCTTTGCAGTATTATGCTGTCAGCAGTATATTCGGTAGTAACTCCTAAGTTTTTGTATATCTCTGCCAATACACTGTCGCCCTGTAAACTATTTTGTTTGTAAGATGATAATGTTACTGTTGTACCGGGTTCAGACAGTGCTGTAATAGCATAAAAATAAGATGCAGAACTCCAGTCACTTTCAACAGTAATGGTTTTAGGGGTAATACCTGCCAGCGGCATTACCTTTATGGTATTATCTGCAAAAGTGGCTGTAGCACCAATTTCTTTTAACAAAGAGAGCGTCATTATGATATAAGGACGTGAAGTAATTTCACCTTCAAGTATAACTTCCAGCCCGTTTTCAAGTTTAGGAGCGGTCAGCAGTAATGCGGTAATGTACTGGCTGCTGACATCTGCTTTGAGCTTTACACTATCCTTTATAATTTTTCTGCCATTTATTTTTAGTGGCGGGTATCCCTCTTTCTCTAAATATTCAATTTCTGCACCAAGGCTTTGTAGGGCAGTCACCAAAATACTGATGGGGCGTTCCTTCATTCTCGCCGAGCCCGTCAATATAACTTCCCTGTCCTGCTGTAAAGAAAAATATGCAGTGAGAAAACGCATTGCTGTACCTGCATGGTGCACATCTACAACATTTTCACTACCTGATAAAGCACGCTGCATTACAGCACTGTCATCTGATTCTGATATATTAGTTAGGGATATTTCAGGGTATAACGCCTGTAACAGCAACAGCCTGTTAGTCTCTGATTTACTGCCTGTAATTTTTATCTCAGTTGACGCAATAGGTTTTGGCAGGCTTAAGCTAATATCCATGGTAAACAATCTTTACAGGAGCTATAAAGATTGTTTAGCTTGCTTTTTCTGATTCAACTTTTTACGCAATCGATGAATTACAAAAAGCTCTAATAATGACATGAGCGTACCAAATAGTACTATATAAGCCCATTTATTCGGCATTTCATTATCCATCAGCAATACTGTGAGCAACGCCACAAGCCCGTAAATTATAAAACCTCCTGTAAAATGTGCTATTTTATTTTTCATTGCTTATGTATTGGAGTATCTTCTCAAAAATAACGATTTTATTTTAATTTTTCGTTATTATGATGCCTGTCATGGTCACGTTTAGACTTAAGGTTCATTTTTTTATCAAAAGCCTCCTGCAAGTTAACACCTGTTTGGTTAGCCAGGCAAAGCACTACAAAAACAACATCAGCAAGCTCTTCGCCCAAATCTTTGTTTTTATCACTTTCCTTTTCACTCTGCTCACCATAGCGACGGGCAATGATGCGGGCTACCTCTCCTACTTCCTCTGTAAGCTGCGCCATATTAGTCAGCTCATTAAAATACCTGACACCATGCTCTTTAATCCAGTTATCTACTTCCTGTTGTGCGTTTTTAATATCCATCTGCTATTCCTTATTTTTAGTATCAATTAGTATAGTAACAGGGCCATCATTCAGTAACCTGACTTTCATATCTGCACCAAATTCCCCGGTTTGTACTTTCTTACCTAAACCTGCTTCAAGTTGCTCTGTAAACCTGTGGTAAAGAGGTATGGCGACATCAGGCTTTGCTGCTTTTATATAAGATGGGCGGTTACCCTTTTTTGTAGCTGCATGAAGTGTAAACTGGCTTACTACAATAATATCGCCACCGGTTTCCTGCACAGATAAATTCATAACTCCTGCTTCATCGTCAAAAATCCTCAGTTTTAAAATTTTTGCACAAAGCCAGTCAATATCCTCTTTGGTATCAGCTTCTTCTATCCCGAGCAAAACCAATAAGCCACCTTTAATAGCTGCTTTTATATTACCGTCTATAGTTATTGATGCTTCTGTTACTCTTTGCAGTACTGCTCTCATTATTCATTATCATTATTGCGTCCCTCACCATATATGTCTGTACGGTAATGTTCATCATCGCCCTCAAGCATCTGTATATAGCTTTTGTAGCGTGACCAGGCTATTTCATCTTCATCAAGGGCATCTTTTACAGCACAGTGAGGCTCGTCCTTATGAAGGCAGTTATTAAACTTGCACTGGTCTTTCAATGCAAAAAATTCCGGAAAATAGTCGCCTATTTCCTCTTTTTCCATATCAACAATGCCAAAGCCTCTTATACCGGGTGTATCTATAATTTTTGCATCAAAATCAAGATCAAACATTTCAGCAAATGTTGTGGTATGCTGCCCCTGGCTGTGTTGTTCAGATATTTCTTTTGTTTTAAGATTTAATCCGGGTTGCAGTGTATTGATTAGTGTAGATTTCCCTACGCCGGAATGTCCTGAAAATATATTTATATTCCCTTTCATTTCCTCCTTTAACTTTTCAATACCCTTACCTTCTTTAGAAGATACCCTTAGGCATTTATAACCGATATTACTGTAAATGTATTGAAGATAAAGCTGCTCATCTTCGGTTTCCCTGTCAAATGTATCTGTTTTATTAAATACCAGTATAGCCTCAATATCATATGCTTCGGCTGTAACAAGAAAACGGTCAATAAAAGCTGTAGTTGTGGGCGGATTGTTTATGGTAACTAACAGGAATAACTTATCAATATTTGAAGCTATAATATGAACTTGTTTGGAAAGGTTTACCGATTTTCTTACGATATAATTCTTTCTTTCATGTATAGTGTTAATAAGACCTGTAGTCGCATCTGAGGTTTCATCCAGTTCAAAATCTACAACGTCGCCTACAGCAACCGGATTAGTACTTTTTATCCCTTTTATACGAAATTTACCTTTAATACGGCATTCGTAAAAAGTTCCGTCTTCCGCTTTAACGATGTACCAGCTCCCTGTAGATTTATAAACCAATCCTGTCATAGCGCAAAGATAACTAATTATTTACCTGTTTCATTTTCATACCTTACAGCTTATTAATTACTTTCTGCTGATGATCTATACTCTCCTGATGTATAGCCCTGAACAACTGTAATATAAAATTTTCTCCTAAATTTTGCTGTAATCCTTCGGCGGTCATTTTGTCCAATACCGCCTTCCATCTTTTGTGCTGCAGTACGGCCACATTGTTCTCCTTTTTCAGTAGTCCTATTTCATCTACAATCCGCATACGTTTACCCAGTACTTCAATTATTTTAGTATCGTTCTCATCTATCCGTAACCGCAACTTGTCTAATTCCTGATTAAAAGCATGATTTTCGTCTGTCTGCTTTCTTATAACAAGATTTTTTAAAATATCTTTAAGCACGGTAGGAGTTACCTGCTGTGCCGCATCGCTCCACGCCTTATCAGGATTATTATGCGTTTCTATCATCAGCCCGTCATAATTCAGGTCAAGGGCTTGTTGCGAAACTTCCTGTATCATATCCCTACGCCCCGTAATGTGTGATGGGTCGCAAATTATAGGCAAATCAGGAAACCTGTCCTGTAATTCAATAGCCAGTTGCCATTCGGGTATATTTCTGTATTTTGTTTTTTCGTATGTGGAGAATCCTCTGTGTACCACGCCCAGTTTTGTAATCCCTGCATTGTATATGCGCTCTACACCGCCAAGCCAAAGGGCAAGGTCTGGGTTTACCGGGTTTTTTATCAGTACAATTTTATCAGTACCTTTTACTGCATCAGCAATTTCCTGTACAGCAAAAGGGTTTACTGTAGTACGTGCACCTATCCATAAAACATCTATATCATGCTCCAGAGCAAGCTGAACATGATTGGCATTAGCCACCTCAACAGCCATAAGCAGCCCAGTTTCAGCTTTTGCTTTTTGCAGCCATTTCAGCCCAATGGCACCCACACCTTCAAATCCTCCGGGGCGTGTGCGTGGCTTCCATATCCCGGCACGGTATATACTTACATCAGAATTTTTTAACTGCATGGCAATATCCACCACCTGTTCTTCGGTTTCGGCACTGCAAGGCCCTGCTATAACTAATGGGTGTGACAACTGAAAGTCGTCCAGCCACTTCCTCATTCCGCTATTGTTTTCCATATCCAATATTATACTGCAAATTTACGTTTTTCTTAGTACTTTTGTTTAAAATCAGAGGCTATGTCTATAGAGGTTAAAGATATTTCTAAAAGTTACGGAGAGCAGAAAGCACTCGATGCGGTATCGTTCTCCATAAAAAAAGGTGAAATTGTTGGTTTCCTTGGACCAAACGGTGCAGGAAAATCTACCCTTATGAAAATACTCACAACCTTTCTCACGGCAGATGAAGGCACTGCTGCCGTAAATGGCAGCGACGTAGCTGCACAGCAAAAAGAGGTACAAAAATCTGTAGGCTACCTGCCGGAACACAACCCGCTTTACCTGGATCTTTATGTTAGGGAATACCTGTCCTTTAATGCAGATGTATATAAAGCTCCAAAATCACGCATTGAAGAAGTGATACAGCTAACAGGGCTTACGCCCGAAGCCCATAAAAAAATAGGGGCACTCTCTAAAGGCTACCGCCAGCGTGTTGGGCTTGCATCGGCACTGTTACATGCCCCCGAAGTACTTATACTCGATGAACCTACCACAGGCTTAGACCCAAACCAGCTTGTTGAAATTCGGGAGCTTATTAAAAACATAGGCAGGGATAAAACTGTTTTTCTTTCTACCCATATTATGCAGGAAGTAGAGGCTATTTGCGACAGGGTTATTATTATTAATAATGGAAAAATTGTAACTGATAAAAAACTGAATAACCTTGTAAGGGATAAAGAACAGCTTATAGAAGTAGAGTTCGATTACCGTGTAGAAGAACAACTCATACAAACACTGCCACATTTAGTATCTTATAAAAACACGCATGATTTTACCTGGGAACTGGTTTTTTCTACAGAAGTGGATATGCGCCCCGCTATTTTTGACTTTGCCCATGATAATGGGTTAAAAACATTACAGCTAAACCTTAAGAATAAAAACCTTGAAACTGTTTTCAGGGAAATGACTAAGAAATAGCTTTAAAATTTTGTATTTTTATAAGTGAATTTGACTAATTACTATTGAGATGGACATACAAGCAAAGAAAATAGAATTAATACAATGGCTATCTACTGTTGATGATACAGCAGTAATTAATAAAGTAATAGCATTGATGAAGCATGAAAATAGCGACTGGTGGAACTCTATAGATAAAAAAGAAAAAGCAGCCATTGAAAAGGGATTACAGGATGCTGAAAAAGGTAAACTAAATCCAAACTCAAAAGCCAGAGATTTATATGCAAAATGGCTATAACATTTTTTGGACAGATTCAGCCCTTAAAGAATTAGCTGATACTATAGAATACCTTAAAGAGAACTGGACAGATAAAGAGTTGAAAAAACTGGCTTTAAAACTGGATGATACTCTTTCTTTACTATGCCGAAATCCGGAACTTTTCCAAATTTCGCATAAAACCGGAATAAGGCGGGCTGTGGTTCTACAATACAATACTATGTATTATCGTATAAATAATAATCAGGTCGAAATCCTATCTTTTTTTTCTAATAGACAAAATCCTGAAAAACGTAAGCTATAATCACTCAACAATTACATTACCTGTATATAATACTTCAACATCAATTACAGGAGGCTCATTTTTTAGCACTAAATTACCTGTAGAATAAACAGTGCCTTGTATTTCCTCTTGCGGGTTTACTATAATATCGTTAGAACTTCTATGGAAAACCTGCACCTTTTGTGCAATAAGGCTAGTGCCTTCAAACCGGGAATCTCCGGCATAAAAATTTACTGACAGGTTTTCTACATTACCCCTAATAACATAATAAGCAGCCTGGTTGTCTTCCACAATAAGATGCTGAATATTAACATCCAGTTCAAAAGTACCCGAAGCCGTTTCGTTAAAAATACCCGACTGTAACGATAAAGACGGGTAACTAAGCACACCCTGCGACCTTACAGCAAACTGCGAAGCAGAATATATTTTTTCTAACTGAGGTGTAGTAACATATACTGTGGTTATATTATAATCTCTTACCCAATTGCAGTTATTACGGTTTGTAAGCCTTAATTCCCCATCAATAACATCAGCATATATATATTCCCTGATGTTTTCTCCGGTTTCAACTGTCACCCTTGTTTCGCTACCCTGTTGTATTACTAACTCTATTCCTTCAGAGATGTAAATAGAAGAAAAACCTTCAACTGGAATTTCATAGCGTATAGTATCACCTGCCCTCCTGAAGCATTCGGGCGCATCTTCTCCGCAGGATATAAAACCTTGAAAAACGATAATCAGTAAAACAATTCGTAGCTTAAAAATCATGATATTATAATCTTACTCCCAATCCAAATTCCAATACTTCAGCTTTCGCCGCATGGGTTTTTAACGACATTGCCCCAAAAATGTTATTACTGAAGTAATACTTTACCCCTATCCGTTGATATAGGCTTCCTGTTATATTATAGGGTTCATAAACATATACCCCTGCCTGCGCCTCAACTGACAGTTTATTTATAAACAGTTCATGCCCTATAAAAACACCTACCTTCCTGTAATCGGTATCAGGGTCAACATTTTCTTCCGGATATGAAACTGACTTAAAACGTATATATTCTTTTAAGTAAAGTGGCCAAAAAATATCTGCCCCCAACTGAAAGGCGCTCTTTCGGCTCCATCGTTTGTCAGCATAAAAAGACAGGGCATAATAAGGTTTTTGCCCGCTGCCAATAACATCACTTTCATTAATACCGCCCCTAAAGGCTATATTATATTTAATTGGTTCTGCATAGTGTAGAGAGTCACGCTTACTATCAAAATAGTGTAAGCCTTCTTCTTTCTCAAAAGTATAATTTAGCCCTATGTTTACCGCAAAAGTATTGGTACTGGTATTGGGCGATTTCATACTGGCATTAGAGTGATGAATAAAAATTAATCCTGCCTGTACACCCAGCCCCTGCCAGATATCCTGCTTAGTATAATTCAGCATAAAGTAAGTAGAAGGCATAAAGTGCATGCCATAAGCATAATTCCTGAAATTCGTTTCCCTGTCATAAGGGTTGGTATTATACGTAATTCCCTGCCCCACCCTAAACATCAGGTTTCTTTTAAGGAAATAAAAGTTGTAATGCCCGTACAGCCCGTACATTTCTCCAAGTGACTGATTTTTCATATCCTGATATTGGAATGAAAAGCCATAATCAGGATAGTTATATGCAGACTCCCAAGGTTTTTCGCCGAAGGTTTTTCGGTTAACGCTAAACATTACACCTTCGGGATGGCCTACAATAAGGTGCTGTATAGACTTCCTGTGCGGAACTATATTTCCATAAAAGTAACTGGCATCAACCGTATATTTCCCTTCAGGCTTTTCCTGGGCAAAAAGTAAAACTGGTAAAAGAAATAAAAAGTAAAGAAAATGCCTCATTATAAACTTAATGAGGCAAATATAAAAGAAATTGAACGCTATTATTTATTACATGTTAAAAAATCTCTTTAGCAATAGCTTTAATATTTTCTGACTTTCCCATACTGTAATAATGCAATACCGGGATGCCGGCAGCAATAAGTTCCCTGCTTTGGGTAATGCACCATTCTATACCTACCTGTTTTACAGCATCATTATCTTTGGCTTTTACAACAGCCATTATAAGGTCATCGGGCAAATCTACTTTAAAGCGGTGCGGTATCTGGTTCAACTGTTTTTTAGTAGAGATGGGTTTCAGACCTGGGATAATAGGTACAGTAATTCCCTCTTTGCGGCATTTAGCCACAAAATCGAAAAACTTTTTATTATCAAAAAACATCTGCGTAATTATGTAAGTAGCGCCATTCTTAATTTTTTGTTTTAGGAAATAAATATCACTATCAAGGCTTGGAGCCTCCATATGCTTTTCCGGATAACCCGCTACCCCTATACAAAAATTAGTAGCCGACGAGTTTTGCAGATGGTCGTCAAGGTAAATCCCTTTATTAAGGTTAGTTATTTGGGTAACAAGTTCCGTAGCATATTGATTACCTTCTTTCTCAGGCTTAAAATAAATTTCGCTTTTTACCGCATCACCCCTAAGTGCCACAACGTTCTGTATGCCTAAAAAATCAAGGTCTATTAAAAAGTTCTCGGTGTCTTCTTTTGTAAAGCCACCGCAAAGTATATGCGGAATAGCATCTACCTGGTACTTATTCTGTATAGCAGAACAAATACCTACTGTGCCAGGGCGTTTCTTGACAATCTTCTTTTCAAGTAAGCCATTGGGCAGCTCTTTATATTCGTATTCTTCCCTATGGTACGTCACATCTATAAATGGTGGGTTAAACTCCATAAGCGGGTCTATACTGTCAAATATCGATTGGATATTCTGCCCTTTTAACGGCGGTAGTATTTCAAACGAAAAAAGCGGTTTCCCGTTTGCCTTCTCTATATGTTCTGTTACTTTCATGTAATATTAATCTGCTATATTTGGATTAAGCCATTTTACAGCTTCATCAATAGTTAGGTTTCTTCTTTTTGCATAATCTTCTACTTGGTCCTGCTTTATTTTACCCAAACCGAAATACTTACTTTCAGGATGCGCAAAATAATATCCCGAAACTGATGAAGCAGGCCACATAGCCAGGCTCTCGGTCAGTTTTACACCTATCTCCTTTTCTACATTCAATAATTCCCAAATAGTATTCTTCTCCAAATGATCAGGGCAGGCAGGATAGCCGGGTGCAGGACGTATGCCTTTATACTGCTCTTTAATAAGGGCTTCATTCGTCAGGTTTTCTCCCGAATCATAACCCCATATTTCCTTTCTTATTTTTTCATGTAGGTATTCAGCAAAAGCCTCTGCAAGGCGGTCGCCTAATGCTTTTACCATTATGGAGTTATAATCATCCAGATTCTTTTCAAACGCTTTTGCTTTTTCATCTACGCCAAAGCCTGTTGTTACACAAAAAGCTCCTATATAGTCGGTTTTACCTGTTTCTTTTGGAGCTATAAAGTCTGCCAGCGCAATATTGGGTGCACCTTTAGTTTTTTGCGACTGTTGGCGCAGGGTTAAAAATCTCCTATCATTCAGGTTTGGGGCAATAACTCCCCCCTTGGGGAATTGGGGGCTTACCTCAATATCATCATCGTTAACCTGATTAGCAGGAAAAATACCGTATATCCCTCTTGCTTCAAACCAGTTCTCCTTTATAATATTCTCAAGCATACTTTGAGCATCTGCAAATAAAGCTACAGCCTGTTCACCCACTACCTCATCAGTTAATATTGCCGGATACTTTCCATGTAAATCCCATGTTTTAAAAAACGGTGTCCAGTCGATATAAGGTACTAATTCAGTCAGTTTGGGATAAATTGAATCGACCCCTAAAGACTTAGGCTGTACAGGGCTATATACATCCCAGTCTAATTGCAGTTTATTTTTTCGGGCATCGGCTATTGACAGAAAATCTTTTTCACGGGAACGGTTAAGATAACCCGACCTTAATTCGTCATACTCTGTGCGCAATTTTGAGGAATATTCCGTTTTTGTGGTACTGTTAAGTAGGTTGCCCGCTACGGTTACCGCTCGGGATGCATCATTTACGTGTACTACTGTTTCCCTATACTCCGGAGCTATTTTTACAGCCGTATGCGCACGCGATGTAGTAGCACCACCTATCATTATAGGGATACTGATATTGAGCTTATCCATCTCTTTTGCCAGGTAAACCATTTCGTCAAGCGAGGGAGTTATAAGTCCGCTTAGCCCAATAATATCTACCTGTTCTCTTATAGCTGTTTCAATTATCTTTTCAGGGGGTACCATAACCCCAAGGTCAATGATTTCGAAATTATTACAGCCTAAAACTACTGCAACTATATTTTTACCAATGTCGTGCACATCGCCTTTTACGGTAGCTAATAAAACCTTACCAGCCCCCCCCGCCCCCGAAGGGGGAGCTGCCTGTATTGTGGAAGAGAGTGACTGAATTTCAGATATAATCTTATCTAATACATTATCAATTCCAAAAAGAACTTCATCATTTGTAAATCGGACTACCTTATAGCCCTGTTCTTCCAGCCATTTAGTGCGTTCTTTATCATTAGCTTTATTCTCAGGCAATTGATGAATTAACCCATCAATTTCTATAATCAGATTCTCTTTTAAACATATAAAATCTGTAATATAGTTTCCTATAATATGTTGTCGCCTGAATTTATAGCCTCCCAGTTTTTTTCCGCTTAATGCATACCATAAAAGCTGTTCAGCTTCAGTAGGCTGATTTCGCATTTTTTTGCAAAATTCTTTTAAAAGATTATAATTAGCAGGATTTGCTGTTTTCCAGTGTAATTGTCCTTTCTGGTTGGAAGCTCCCCCTTTGGGGGCGGGGGGGGCTTGATTGATAAACGGCAGCAAATAAGCAACTGCTTTTTTCATAACTCTTGCTGATTTTACCACCTGTGGCAAAAACATCTTTCCGCTACCAAATAAATCGCCCACAAAGTTCATACCTGCCATAAGGTTTATTTCGATTACTTCAATAGGTTTAGATGCCTGTTGCCGGGCTTCTTCTACATCAAGTTCGATAAATTCATCAATGCCTTTTACCAGTGCATAGGTAAGACGCTCCTGAACGGGTAGCAAACGCCACTCCTGTGCGGCTTTTTCATTTAGTTTAGCTCCACCTTTTACATTTTCGGCAAGCGCCAAAAGCCTTTCGGTAGCATCATCACGCCTGTCAAGCAATACATCTTCAACGTGTTCTAAAAG
>JBQGDD010000420.1:0-10923 GCA_052038845.1 Dyadobacter sp.
TAACCAAAAGTTTTTCAAGTTTATCTGCCGCACGCTCATATTCCCTAAACTTTTCTTTATATATAAGCCCCAACTGATAATAGGCAAAATTCCTGTCAATAGCCAGAGTATCTATTATTCCCTGCTCGGTAGGTATTTGCGCTATATAAAACTCCGGCGTAAACCTCGCCTCAAGCTCTTTTTGCTTCTCTTCGTTTATTTCTTCGGCAATATCATCACTCTGTACACTTACATTTCTCAATTCTGCCGACCATCTCCAGTTATTCACATACGGACGCTTACCCCATCTTCTTTCAAACTCAAGTTTACCGTAAGATACTGTTGCGGGGGTATAAAAAGGAAACCTGCCACCACCCTGCTGCGCGCCACCGCTGTTATTGCTTACGGCACTTGGGCTTATAGTACCGGGGCGTGTTCCCGGTGGTTCATTACCGCCTGCGCTTCTCCTCATTACCGCCTGGTCACTCTGTATCATTTGTGAAGGGCTGTTGCCTGCCATGCCCGACATATTTTCTGCCCGCCTGGCTTCTGCCTCAAGCCTTTTTCTCTCCTTTTCCTCCTGCTCCTTAAGCTTTACTATATAGCCATTAAAAAAAGTAATCCTTTCTGCATCAGATAACGCTACCAGTTGCAGGATACTGTCATTCGTCTGGGCTATGCCTTCATATTTTATAACATCGTCAAGGTTATTCCTTTTCTTTCTGATTCTGTTAAACTCGCGGGTGCGGGGTTCAAGATATACAAGTGTACTGTCATAATACTTACCTGCTGTTTGGTACTTTGCATTTTCAAAATGAATTTCAGCAATATTCCTGTGGCTGGAAGCGCGCATATACTTGTCTTTAGACTGTGACCTGAGCGATTTATTATAATACTTGATAGCATTATCATCTATATCCTGCTTATCATAAAAAAGCCCCACCTGAAAATTAAGTATATCTAAATATGGTCTGTTTTCACGGTCGTTCAGTAATTTGCGGTATTTTTCCATAAAGGCAAGGGTGTCGCCTTTTTCAAAGTCAAACTGCTGTGCCTGCATGGCGTGCGCCTGTATCACATATCGCCTGGGCGATCTACGCTTCATATCTATAACTTCCTGAAAAGCTGCAAAAGCACTATCGGGTACATTAAGGCTGTTATGAAGCTGCCCTATTATAAAAAGGTATCGTGCCTTTTTTTCATTATCTTTTGTAACAGTTGCTGCCTCACGCAAAACAACAAGGGCACTGTCTGCCGACTCTGCTTTCATGTATGCAGCAGCAAGCATGGCGTTTGCATCTGCATATACTTCTCTGTCAATCTTTTTCTGAGCAACAACTTCTTTAAGGTTTTTAATGGCTACATTTTCATTGTCAAGCCTTATATTGGTTTTTTCCCGCCATACTTTAACCTCGTTAATCCTGTCGCTGGAGGGGTATTTGTACAAAATGTAGTTAAGAGCTTCAAGCGCGGGTATAAAACGGTTTTCATAATACCTTGCCTTGCCAAGTAGCAGGTGCGCCTCATCCATTTGGGGGTTTCTTTCGGTACCGCCCATATACATGGAGTGCTTTTGTATGGCTTTGGTAGCCTTTTCTTCTGCCCTTTCAAAATTGGGGTTTTTCTTTTCCGTAGGCCCCATTTGTTCAGCAGTTGCCTGCATACGCTCTACAGGCAGTATATCCCAAAAATTATCATTGTAGGTTGCTTTAAGCTCCTCAAGCCCCGCATCAAGGGCCAGGTTACCATTATACAAAACATTGTATTTGGTAGTAAGCGCATGGTAATTGCGGTTTACGGCTGTATCTTTTTTAGTAGAACATGCCAGTAAAAACGCCAGTAAACCAAAAAGAAGAATATATTTATATGTACTGGTTTTCAATGTATAAGACTTTTTAATCCTTAACTATCAAAATATGATTTTAGTATAGAAAGGGGTAAAAATACGCTTCTTTTTTTATATGGAAAGGGTTTTACAAAAAAAATCAGATTCCAATAAAAAACCCCGAAAAACGGGGTTGTTATATTATTGCATTGCGAAAAACTCTTCCAGTTCCCGCAGGGTTTCGGCAGATGTTTGTATGTCTTTTACCACCTGTCCCTTTTCCAGTGCTACAATCCTGTTGCTTACCTCTATAGTATGGGCAAGGTCGTGGCTGGATACCAGTATGGTAACTTCTTTATTATCGGCAAGTTCTTTAATTATTTTTTTTAGCCTGAACTGCGTGGTAGGGTCAAGGTTGGCAAACGGCTCATCCAGTATAATTACTTCAGGGTTGCCTATCAGCGCGCCTATTATACCCACCTTTTTTTGGTTGCCCTTACTTAGGTCGCGCAGGTATTTCTTTTTTTGCAGGATCTCGTCATTAAAAAAATCAGTGTGTTTTGCCAGCAGTGCATCTACATCGGCTTTGTTCTGCCCGCGCAGTTCACCAATAAAATAAAAATACTCCTCTGGGGTAAGGTAGCCTATAAGGAATGTTTCATCTATAAATGCCGATGTAAATGGTTTCCATGCCTCGCTCTCATTTACTTTAATACCGTTGGTAGTTATATTTCCTTTAGAAGGTTCTATTAAATCCAGCAAAAGGCTGAAAAATGTAGTTTTACCCGCACCATTGTTACCCACAAGCCCAAAGCTTTCGCCTTTAGGTATTTCAAGATTGTTTATATTAAGTACGGTAGTGCCGTTATATACTTTTACTAAATTATTTACCTGTATCATAATGCTGTTATATTAGTTTTTTTGCTTGTAGGCAGCAATGGTTTTATATTTTTCTATTTTATATACTTTCTCTATCATACTGAATACCTTATTGCGGAAGGCAAAGCCAAGTATGCCCGCACCTGCCACAAAAGCATAGCCCGCAACAGGGCTTATTAAATAATAACCCAGTGCATACAGCACTATAGGTAAAAGGAGTTTGGGTATAGAGAGCAGGAACGTTTGCAGGTTAAAGGCTTTTTTATCGCCAAACGCCTGTTTGCTGCTGGCAAGGTCTATTGGAGTTTTTATATATGCACCGCCTAATAATACCAGGTGCGAGTTTACACCTATGTTATATACAGCACCCACTAAAATGATAAGATAGGTTTCTATACCAAAATATATATAGAAAGCCGCAAGCACTGTACTTACTAATGTACCAATAACTACCAACCACCATTTAGAGGCTATATATTCTTTATACTGAATATTCTGGCTCATCATTAGCGGATAGTAGGCACTGTCCCAACTGGGTACAAACTGCCCGAAGGTAAACAGGAATCCGCCCGATACAAATATGCCCGCAAACATTTTCCACATAGGGTTTTCATACCCGTCTATCGCGCCTACCATAAATATTAACCCGTAGAACAGAAACAGGAAGCTCATTAAAAGGGTGGTTTTAGAACGTTTGTTGCGCTTTAACAGCTTAATGTCGTTTTTAAGGAAAGTACCCAGGCTGCCAAACTGGTTAAGCCACGTATAATCTTCTGTTTTTGCTTCTGCGTGTTTTCCTTTAAGCCCGGTATCGAGGTACAGGTTTTTCCTGAAGTATTTAAAAGCTGTTATCCATAAAACTGCAAGGAACACTAAAGGGATTATAAAGAAATAGCCGGTAGCATAAAACCCATGAAAAAGCACATTGGTTACCTGTGTAACATCAAAAATTTCATAATACTGCAACCCTGCCAGTACTGCCACAAAAGCTATAAAGCCAATAAATAGGTTATCCTTATCATTAAGCAATATATTAAGCAGGTTATTACAGTAAATCAATGCCATTATACCAACATGCCAAAATAGTACATGAAGCGGATCATACCCCTCTTTAATAAGCACTATAGAAAAAGGCACTAAGAAGAAAGCATGTAAAAAGTTAAAAAAAGAAAGCATTGTTTTACCTATTGCAAAATTTACAATAGTGCCGCGCTTTATGGGCAGGTTAAGCAACGGGCGTATATTTATAACAGGAATTTTTTGCAGGAACAACCGTAGCACAATGTCGGCAAGCAGATAATATACCATATACTTGCTTACTACTACCAGCGGATCCTGCCCGATTTCTTTAATAAGATAATAGGCTCCAACGCCCAAAGCCAAAAATGCTAATGAAAAATAAATGGCAGCGAGTATCATAAACACCTTCATTATCATATTACCTGTAAATGAAGACGACCTGATAAATGCTTTCCATTCCAGCATTAAAAATTTACTGACCATACTTTTGTTGTTTGGTTTACTGCATTAGTACATAAAAACAACATAATGTTACACTTTTTATCAGGAAACTTCTAATGCATATTCAGGGTATGCGGCTTTAAGATGCTCATCTGCCTTAGAGGGTATCACAAAAAGAACTACATACTGCAATACAGAAACCAAAATAATCAGGCAGGAAAAGCCTATCTGTATATATGTGTTTTCATAAGCTGTATCAGAAATTTGCCATATAATATGCAGAAACTGCGGTGCTGTGAAAAATGATATAACCCCTGTATTGAAAATGGTATCCCGAAACATCCATTTTTTACCTGTTGCCTTATTGATTTTCTTGTTTTTTATCAACAGTCTGAACTGAAACCATAAGGCAGTTATAAACAATATCATTGCAGATGCCAACACTACTACGTGCTGATAGCCTGTACTTGTATGCAGCACTAAAAAGTAAAGCAGTGTAAGCATAGCAGTCATAACTACTTTAGGCAGCTTAAAATAGCCTTTGGCATAATGCCAGACCATTTTATTGTATTTTTTGCCCATTGCTAACTGACGTTTTTCTACCACATCCATAAAGCCAAAAATCCCGAACTTTTTAAATTCTGTGTGCAGTATTTCGTTAAATGTGAGTTCCGGATTTTCTTCCCACGCCGCTTCAATAGCATTGGCAAGATGATCTACCAGTTCTGTTTGCACATCATAATATTCTACATAGTGCTGCCTTGTAAAAGCATACAGTGTTTCAATCTGTTCGGCGGTAAGTTTTTTAGCCTGCATTTTCATAATACTGTATTTTATAGAATTTTTTTAATTTTCTGTAGCTAAAAACGGTAGCCACAGCAAATGACGATAGTAAGGAATAATAGCCTATAACAACAAAGCTGTTATCGGTAAGCCTGTCGGGTTTAATTATAACAAACAATATATACAACATTGCCATAAACAGCGCAAGCATTTTATCTATTACCGAATACTGATTGTCTTTTGACGGATGTATAAACTTAAGATACACCAGCACGCCTATTACAATGACTATATATCCTGACTCAATATTTTTCCTGAACTGCTCTTCGCCAAAATAATTTTCTGCCCAAAGCGATAACAGAAAAAAGAATAAAAAAGATATAACTCCTACAGGCTTGTACATAGCATGAAATAACAACCGCATTGCCCTTTTTCTAGCTATGGCAGAAAAGCGGGAATTAGAAGCCAGCAACGACTTTTTATTATCGAGCATATAAAGCCGGAAGTTATCATAAAAGTCACCTTCGCTGTTTTCGAGTGCTGTAGCTATATGGTCGGTCATTTCATACCGGATATCAAGATACTTTACCCCCGAACTTTTAAGGTAGTTATCTATAAACTGTAATTGTTCCGGTGCTAATGCTTTATTATTCATAACGCAACTTATACCTTTTATACTGTTTTTGTGCAGTAATCATCATAACAACAGAGCATACTGCTACTATTGCATAATACAGCACTACAACTGCACTTGGCAGATAGTTTTGCCATCCCATCATAAAAACATTTAAATAGAGAAATGCTAAAACTAAAAAGCCGTAACCAATGCCGCCTGAATACTGCTTTCTGTACCTGAACATACGGTTTAAAGTTGAAAATGTAGTAATGCCTGTAAATAACAAAAACAGAAGGAAGAGTATTCGTGTTAAAATTTCCTGCCCTACCACCGGCAGCATAAGCATAGCTACAGCAAAGACCACAATGCTACCAACTATTGGCAGTGGTTTTAATAAATTTAGCCCCAACTCCTTATAGGATTTAGTTAACCCTGCTACAAACATTTTTCGATTTAGCTTTCTAAGATGTTTTTTATTTTCTATTATATACGCTTCCAGTTCGATTTCAAAATCTCCGTCTTTTTGCTCCAGTACCGTAGCCACATGATCCGTCAGCTCATAACGGATGTCGATATAAGCTATCCCTATCTTACCCAAAGCGCTATCAATATTTTTAATATTATCCTGCGTTAGTTTCATAATTAAAATTGTAAATCAGGGTTAGGGTTTGGTGTTACCAGGTTTTGCATATTCCGTATAAACTCTTCCAGCTCGGCAAGGCGGTTTACAGTTTCTTTTTGTCCGTTTTCGGTTAGTTTGTAATATTTTCGCAGTCGGTTATCTACCCGCTCTACCTCTACATCCAGCAAACCTTCTGCTTCCAGTTTGTGCAGTGCAGGGTACAATGCGCCTTCGGTAATGTTCAGCTCGCCTTTAGTTATCAGTTTTACCTTTTGGGTAATCTCATAACCATACATCCTGCCGTTTTCTTCCAGCAGCTTCATTATTATAGTATTAAGGCTGCCTTTGTATAATTGAGAGTTTTTCATGGTAGTATTTCAACACAGCGAATATATACATAATTTTCTTATGCATAATAATTTTAGGTATATTTTTATTAGTATGGATTTTATTTACCTGCAAGTATTGCGTAATTTTGCGGGAAATAACTATTTATGTCAAATTTTCATTCCCTAAAAATAAAAGAGGTAAGGAGAGAAACCCCAAGTGCGGTTTCTATATCTTTTGAGATACCCGACCACCTTAAAGAAGACTATAAATTTACAGCAGGACAATATATTAACATCAAAACCCAGTTTGAAGGCGAAGAAGTGCGAAAAGCATATTCCATTTGCTCTTCTCCTGCCAGTAACGAGCTAAGGGTTGCCATTAAGGCCGTTAAAAATGGCGGTTTTTCTGTTTTTGCCAACGAAAAGCTGGCAGCAGGAGACAGTATGGAAGTAGGCACGCCCGAAGGGAAATTTACCTTTGAGCCAAAGCCTGAAAGGCAGCGCAACTATGCAGCTTTTGCCGCAGGAAGCGGTATAACGCCTGTACTCTCAATTATACAGTCGGTGCTGGAAAGTGAGCCCGAAAGTACTTTTGTACTGGTGTATGGTAACCAGACACCGGAAGAAACCATCTTCCACCAGTTCCTGCACGATTTGCACCAAAAATATGTGGGACGCTTTTTTGTACATTTTGTATTTAGCCAGGCACGTGCCGAAGATGCGCTTTTTGGCAGGATAGAACGTTCTACCGTAAACTTTGTTATAAAGAATAAGCATAAGGAAAAAGAGTTTTCTAAATTTTACCTGTGCGGGCCGGAAGAAATGATACTTACGGTAAACGATGTATTAAAAGAAAACAACATACCCGAGAAGAGAATAAAATTTGAGCTTTTCTCTACTCCGATAGCTGAAAAGAAAATTGAAGAAAACCTTGAGGGACAGACCAAAATAACCGTATTGGTAGATGATGAGGAAGTGAGTTTTATCATGTCGCAGCAAATGACGATACTTGATGCTGCATTAAAGCAGGGTGTAGATGCGCCTTACTCCTGCCAGGGGGGTATATGCAGCAGTTGTATGGCACGAATAACAGGCGGTACAGCAGCTATGAGAAAGAATGCCATACTTACCGACAGCGAAATAGCCGAAGGCTTAGTGCTTACCTGCCAGGCACACCCCACATCGCCTGAAATTTATGTAGATTATGATGATGTGTAATATTTAATAGAATTGAATATATATGCAAAAGCTCCCTCTAAAAAGGGAGCTTTTGCATTTCCATTTTGACGAAGGAAAAATCTCTATTAATAGTTTTGAGATTCCTCAATTCCGTTACACTTCATTCGGAATGGAATTTTAAAACAGCCTCTCTTAAGCCCCTTTTAAAACTTCGCTGATTTTATTTACAACTGTTGCGGGGTTAATGGTGCGCATGGCATCTTCATAGCCTGCTACTTTTTTATTCCCGTAAACAGATGTAGGCAGTAACGGATATTTTTCCCTATCTGAAACCAAAGCATAATCCTCAGGTTGGTTAAACGGTGCAAACCCTGCATAAGGGTGGGTAGCTCCCCAAAGGGTTATTACTTTTACTCCCAGCATAGCTGCAATATGGGCATTACCGCTATCCATACTCAGCATTACATCGAGGTTGCTTATAAGCTGTAATTCCTGCTTTAGGTTGGTTTTTCCTGCCACTACCACTACATTGCTAAGTGTCCCCGCAAACTCTTCCAATATTTCAATTTCTGCTTTACCACCGCCAAATAAAAATATCCTGCTTTGGGTTTTAGCAAGTTCTGCTATAACCTCCTGCATCAAATCTGTCGGATATACTTTGCTACGGTGCTGTGCAAACGGTGCTATGCCTATCCAGTTACTCTCTTTATTCCCTGTAACATCTATAACATCAGATGTTAGTTCCCTTTTTTCAGGAAATACAGGTGTGCTAATATCTATAGGAAAACCCAATGCTTTAAACACATCAGCGTGCCTCTGTGTAACCGGCTTAAGCGGTTTAAAAACTTTATTCACTGCCCTTGTAAGTGCTTTCTTTTCGGCGCGGGCCTTATCAATGGCTGCCGTTTTCTTACCCCTGAATTTAAACAGCGTGGTAACTATTTTTGACCGCAGCACATTATGCAGGTCGGCTACAGCGTAAATAGGCATCCTGCGCAGTTCTTTATATAGTTTCAGCAACCCGAAGAACCCTTTGTGCCTGCCCTTTACATCAGCGGCAAAAAAAGATACATTGGGGAGCCCGTCAAAAAACGGCTTAAAAAAATCCCGTGAAACCACGGTCACTTTAACGTCTGGGTATTGTAAAGTTAAGGCTCTCAGCACCGGCACCGTCATAGCGACATCGCCCATTGCTGAAAGCCTTATTACTAAAATATGCTTTTTACCCGGCATCTGCTCAGGAATTATTTTTTGTTCTGGTACAATATCGGGTTCAGTTCCTCGTCATTGTACATTTTCATCTGCTTATACACCTTCATGTACTTGTCGCCGTTTTCTATATCTGCAAGCAGGTCGTCAATAGCTGTAGAAAGGTCTTTTTTCTGCTCCAGCAGTATATCCAGTTTTTCACGGCATTTAGCCCTGTGTTCCGGCGAGGCATCCTCGCGGGTAGCCTCTTCGTTCATGTGGAAAATTTTAAGTGCCAGTATAGACAGTCTGTCTAACGCCCATGCAGGGCTTTCTGAGTTTATTTTGGCATCGCTTTTTACAGTAACACCATTATAGCGCTGTAAAAAATAGCTGTCTATATACTCTACCATATCTGTCCTTTCCTGGTTAGAAGCATCTATCCTGCGCTTTAATGCCAGTGCCTCTACAGGGTCTATGGCAGGGTTGCGTATTATGTCTTCCAGGTGCCACTGCACCGTGTCTATCCAGTTTTTAGCATACAGTAAATGCTCAATTTTATCTTTACGGAAAGGATTGTTAATGGGCTGATCTACATTATCAAACTGATGATAGTCGTTAATGCTCTGCTCAAATATGGGGAAAGCTATTTTAGAAAACATACTATAAATTTTAAATACAAATATAGTTTTAATACTTTTATCCTGCTAATACAAATTATAACGCTGCATGCACATCCATTATATTTCTGAAAATAACAGCATACTCAACCATTTCCTGGCACAGCTTAGAGATGTAAATATTCAGCATGACAGTATGCGCTTTAGGAAAAACATTGAGCGCATTGGCGAAATAATGGCTTATGAAATAAGCAAAACATTAGCTTATAAAGAGGTGGCTATAACTACACCACTTGGCACTAAAAACACATCGTTACTAAAAGAAGGTGTAGTGCTTTGCTCAATACTTCGGGCTGGGCTGGCACTGCATACCGGGTTTATGGAAGTTTTTGACGATGCCAAAAACGGCTTTATTTCTGCCTACAGGCACCACCCTAATAATGATGATTATTTTGAAATAGCAGTGCAGTACCAGGCAGCCCCGTCTTTTAAAGATAAAAACCTGATATTGGTTGACCCAATGCTTGCCACAGGGCAGTCATTAGTGGCGGTATTTAATAAAATAATGGAAAAAGAGTCGCCCAAAGAGGTGCATATAGCCATTATAATTGCCGCGCCCGAAGGTGTAGAATATGTACAGCAGCACCTGCCTGAAAACTGCCATTTATGGATAGCATCTCTCGATGAACGCCTTAACGAAAAGAAATATATAGTGCCCGGGCTAGGCGACGCAGGCGATTTAGCTTATGGCAGTAAGTTATAACTGCGAAAAGAATATTATTATGGCTATTACTGCCATAGTGATTACAACAGCTTCCTTAATCCATTTTTTATCTCGGCTTTCAATGTAATTGGTTCCCATTATGGCTAAAGGTGCAAAGGTAAATGCCAAAAAGCTGTTATTCTTATCATCTGAAAGTATGTAGATAGCTACGCCTATAAGAAATGAAAACAGTACTTTTTTATGGGATGACTGAAGGTTTAACGGTTTACTGCCTATTGAAAAAATATAAGGCACCATAAACAGCATAGCAATTGATGAAAATATTGCCAGAGCTATATTTTGGTATATATTTTCAAAATAAGTAAAATCAAAACTAACAGCAATTTCTCCTGTTAAATGGTCAAAAAAGCCTTTATCAATTAATAAAGACGCCATTATAAATAATACCGCTACCCCAAAAAAAGCTATAAACGGTATCAGCCAGTTCCTGTAATCTCTTGATACGTGGAATATTATTGATATAAACACCAGAACAATATACAGTATGCTCCAGAAGTGGAATACTGTAGCCGCAAATATCCAGAAAGAGGCATCGAATATTTTTTCTTTAGGCGATATGAGCGACTGTAGTGATATAAGCCTTCGCAGTGCCAGCAGTAAAAAAAAGTTAGATATTATGATATTGACATTCACCATCATGGTGGGGAATAATATCAAA
>JBQGDD010000421.1:0-3345 GCA_052038845.1 Dyadobacter sp.
AAATCCCCTTAAGTAAAACCAAGATTTTTTGGCTGTTGCTTGGAGGGATATTGTTTGTAATATTTGGGCTTTTATTTGTTTTAAATCCTGAAGGATATGTGTCACCTATGTACAGAAGTCCGGAAATTATCTGGTTTGGCGGGGCTTTAAGTTTATCTTTTTTCGGTTTTATTTCTATTTTTACCATTAAAAAGATTTTTGATAAAAAACCGGGATTAATAATTGATGAGCGTGGCATAACCGATAATTCAACAATAACAAGTGTCGGTTTTATAAAGTGGAAAGATATTACCGGAATTAGGATAGCTGAAGTTGCTTCTACAAAGTGTTTGATATTAAAGGTGAAAAGACCTGATAAATACATTAAGAGCGGGAAAAGTAAAATGCAGCGAAAGGCCTTAGAAATGAACAATAGTATTTATGGCTCTCCGATAACGATAATATCGGGTTCGCTAAAAATGAAATTTGAAGATTTGCATAAACTGATAGAGTCTGAATTAAAAAAGAGACAGCAAAATTAAGTTTGCTGTCTCTTTTTTAATATAATTAAATACTCATAAATCTGCTTAATCTGTGTTATCCGCGTTCCATCCCTCCGTAGAACAAACTAAAAAAACACCCTTACAAAAGGCATAAGTGCGTTGCTGTACACTAAGTCTCTTTCGCGGAATAGTACATTATAGCGCAGCCCAACGGTAACGTTGTTCATCCGGTAACCGGCTCCTAAAAAAAGGGCGGTATTCCAAAAGTCCCTGTCGTAGCCATAGTTAACATCATCTACACTCAGGTTTACCCTTAGCTGTTCTACTTCTACAGATAACTGCAGTTGCGGTATGGGGTTAACAAAAGTAAATAATGATCCGCCATAAATAAAGGACTGGTAGTAATTTCTGAAGCTGACATACGTTCCCTGTAAACCTACACCTACTCCCACATATTCGTTTACTTCATAAAGCGCACCGGGTGCAAGGGTAACATCGGTATAACCATTGCCAAAAGCAGCCCCAATGCCGCCGCCAAAGCGTACCCTCTGCCAAAAATCACTGTTATTTTGAGAATAGGCATGATTGCTTAATCCATAAAATAATATGATTAGGATGCTTTTTGTTAAAATATTGCTAATGCGGGTACTCATGGTGCTTGATGGTGTATAATTACTAAGCATAAATATATAAAAAACACTGAAAGATTATTACAATTATTGTACTTTTGCATAAAATTATTTAAAACTAAGGTCATAAAGACATAAGTATGGATAGGTTTTCCTTTTTAAACGCAGCACATACTGCTTTTTTTGCAGATTTATACGATCAATATATAGAAAATCCGGATAGTGTAGAGCCAAGCTGGAGAAGTTTTTTCCAGGGGTTTGACTTTGCTGCTTCCGATTATGGTTCAGGCTTTACAGCAGAAGCTAAGAGCGAGCCAAAGCAGGATACCGCTAAAACACAGCAGGTATCTGATTATTCCGGTATTCCCGAAAAAGTACAGAAAGAATTTAAAGTGCTTAACCTTATAGAGGGTTACAGGACAAGGGGGCATTTGTTTACCAAAACAAACCCTGTGAGGGAGAGGAGGGTTTTTACACCTTCGCTTGCGCTTGAAAATTTTGGGCTGTCGGATGCGGATTTAAATACGGAATTTGATGCAGCTAAAGAAGTAGGGCTTCAAAAAGCCACACTACAGCAAATAATAGATCATTTAAGGAAAGTGTACCGCCACCATACAGGTATCGAATATATGTACATTCGTGATCCTGAAGTAAGAAAGTGGATACAGAACAGGCTTACTCAAAATGAAAACCAGCCGGGCTTTTCTAAAGAAGAGAAAAAACATATTCTTTCAAAATTGAATGAGGCTGTTTCGTTTGAAAACTTTCTGCACACAAAATATGTAGGACAAAAGCGTTTTTCGCTTGAAGGGGGCGAGTCTTTAATACCCGCGCTTGATGCGCTTATTGAAGCTGCCGCTGAAAAAGGTGTAGAGCAGTTTGTAATGGGTATGGCACACAGGGGCCGCCTTAATGTGCTGGCTAACATCTTCGGTAAATCTACTACGGATATATTCAGTGAGTTTGACGGTAATGATTATGATGATGATGCCATGTTTGATGGTGACGTTAAATATCACTTAGGGCTTACTGCCGATAAAAATACAGCTTCGGGTAAAAAAATTAATTTAAACCTTGCGCCTAACCCATCGCACCTGGAAACAGTGGGTGCTGTGATAGAGGGTATTGCAAGGGCTAAACAGGACAGGCATTTTCCTGAAGATAACTCTAAGGTGCTGCCAATAGCGCTTCATGGTGATGCGGCTATTGCAGGGCAGGGGATAGTATATGAAATTATACAGATGGCAAAGCTTGATGGTTATAAAACAGGGGGTACTATTCACCTTGTTATTAATAACCAGATAGGTTTTACTACCAACTATCTTGATGCACGTTCTTCTACCTATTGTACTGATATTGCAAAAGTAACCCTTTCACCTGTACTGCATGTAAATGCTGACGATGTGGAGGCTGTAGTACACGCTATGCTTTTTGCGCTGGATTTCAGGATGGAGTTTGGCAGTGATGTATTTATAGACCTTTTAGGTTACAGGAAATATGGACACAATGAGGGTGATGAGCCTAAATTTACTCAGCCTAACTTATATAAAATAATTGCCAAGCATAAAAACCCAAGAGATATTTATGCCGAAAAGCTAATAGAAGCGGGCGTTATAGATAAAGATTTTGTTGGTAAACTTGAAAAAGACTATAAAGCAATATTAGAAGAAAACCTTGAAGCGGCAAGAAAGAGAGATCTTACTGTAATAACTCCATTTATGCAAAATGAATGGGAAGGCTATGAGCAGGCAAGGGAAGGCGATATGCTTAAAAAAGTAAACACTGCTTTTTCTAAAGAAATTTTAAATGATATTGCAGAGGTTATTACCACACTGCCAGAGGATAAAAAATTTATCAGTAAAATACAAAAGCTGGTAAAAGACAGGAAAGCAATGTATTTTGAAAAAGATAAGCTGGACTGGGCTATGGCAGAGCTTCTTGCTTACGGCTCGCTACTTACCGAAGGGCACAGCGTGCGTATGTCGGGTCAGGATGTAGAGCGTGGTACTTTTTCCCACCGCCATGCAGTAATAAAAGTAGATGGCTCTGAAGAGGAGGTTGTGCTTTTAAATACCTTAAAAGACCAAAAAGGTAAATTCTACATATACAATTCACTGCTTTCAGAATATGCGGTAGTAGGTTTTGATTATGGTTATGCACTGGCAAGCCCTAACACACTTACTATCTGGGAAGCTCAGTTTGGAGATTTCTCTAACGGGGCACAGATTATGATA
>JBQGDD010000422.1:0-2359 GCA_052038845.1 Dyadobacter sp.
ATTTTACTTTTGGAAAAATGGACTTTAGGGCAGAATATGAAAAAAAATATATTAACGGGCAAAAAAGCAGCCTGCTGATACAGGCAGGTGTAGCGATTGGCGATGCCCCCTTAACCCATCAGTACAGTATTTCGCCAAACAACCTTAATAAGGAAACTATTTTTTCGCGCATAACCTTTGCAGGGAAAAACAGTTTTGAAACCATGTATTTTAATGAGTTCTTTTCAAGCCAGTTTGTTATGATGCAATTAAAGCATGGGCTGAGAAAATTTGAGATATATGAGAAAATCAAACTCTCTCCCGTAGTAGTTACCCGTTTCGCATGGGGTAATATGGAGAACATAAGCGACCACTCCGGTTTTCAGTTCAACACTTTAGAAAAAGGGTATTATGAAAGCGGCATTGAATTAAATGAAATATTTATGGGGCTGGGCATAAGCGGCTTTTACAGGTACGGACCTTATCACCTGCCAAATTTTGACCAGAATATTACCCTTAAAGTATCTTTTATACTCAATTTGGGTATTTAGTGTGTAACCAGCTTTAAGCCTATAATTGAGGCTATAAGAGTAGTTATAAAAAACAGCCTCCAAAAATCTGACGGTTCTTTAAAAACAATAATACCTACCAGAACTGTACCCACAGCCCCCACGCCCGTCCACACTGCATAAGCAGTACCTATAGGCAGCGTTTGGGTAGCCTTATACAATAAAAACATACTTATGGAAAGGCATACAAAAAAACCTGCCATCCAGTAGTTGGAAACCATTCCTGTAGTTTCTTTTGCTTTGCCCAGGCAAGAGGCAAAACCTACTTCAAAAAGCCCTGCTATAATAAGTAAAGTCCAGTTCATTGCAGTATAATTTTATCATAGCAAAGATACAATTATAAAGCCTCTTTACATTAGTATGCATTTAAATCCGGCTCATAATTATATTTACATAATGATAACCGCTTATAACTGTAAATAAAGTTATTTTCAATTTAAGTTTTTTGTTGTTTTTACTACATTTGCAGGCATTTACATTCCCAAACACATTTTAAATTTTTAAAAATGA
The DNA here is from genome assembly GCA_052038845.1 of Dyadobacter sp. Taxonomy (GTDB): domain Bacteria; phylum Bacteroidota; class Bacteroidia; order Flavobacteriales; family Flavobacteriaceae; genus Flavobacterium. Next base: position 1,059 of record JBQGDD010000422.1, read on the forward strand.
AGCATACAAAAGTTAAAGACCTGTTGAACAGCACAAAAACGGTAGATGAAGTATCAGTAAAAGGATGGGTAAGGACTTTTAGGAATAATCAGTTTATAGCACTGAACGATGGTTCGGTTATACATAATATACAGTGTGTGGTAGATTTTGAAAACACACCTGCCGAGACATTAAAAAGAATTACTACAGGAGCTGCCGTTGCCATAAAGGGTAACCTTGTAGAAAGCAAAGGATCTGGACAGAAATATGAAATACAGGTTACAAACCTTGAGATATTAGGCGACAGTGACCCTGAAAAATACCCTATGCAGCCTAAAAAGCACTCCCTTGAGTTTTTAAGGGAAAATGCCCACCTGCGTGTGCGTACTAATGTTTTTGGCGCGGTAATGAGGGTTCGTTCGGTATTATCGTTTGCTGTACACCAGTATTTTCAGGAAAAGAACTTTGTGTATGTAAATACCCCTATAATTACAGGAAGCGATGCCGAAGGCGCAGGAGAGATGTTTCATGTAACTTCATTGCCATTTGATAATACTCCAAGAACGGAAGACGGTAAAGTAAACTATAAAGAAGATTTTTTTGGTAAGGAAACTAATCTTACTGTATCGGGTCAGCTTGAAGCAGAAACGTATGCTATGGCTTTAGGGCAGGTATATACCTTTGGGCCTACCTTTCGTGCAGAGAACTCTAACACATCGCGCCACCTTGCAGAGTTTTGGATGATTGAGCCGGAAGTTGCTTTTAACGACCTTGACGCTAACATGGATTTAGCCGAAGATTTTATTAAGTATGTTATTAAGTATGTATTGGAGAAATGCCCGGATGACCTGGCATTTTTAGAACAGCGACTTAAAGATGAAGAAAAGAACAAACCAATGGCAGAACGCAGTGAAATGAGTCTGCTGGAAAAGCTGAACTTTATTCTTGACAACAACTTTAAACGTGTAAGCTATACAGAGGCAATTGATATCCTTAAGAACTCTAAGCCTAATAAAAACAAGAAATTCAATTATATTATTGAGGAGTGGGGTGCCGACCTGCAAAGTGAGCACGAACGCTTTTTAGTAGAAAAACATTTTAAGTCTCCGGTAATATTATTCGACTACCCTGCTAAGATAAAAGCCTTTTATATGAGGCTCAATGATGATGAAAAAACCGTGCGTGCAATGGACATCCTGTTTCCGGGTATTGGGGAGATAGTAGGTGGTTCGCAAAGGGAAGAACGCCTTGATGTGCTGCAACAAAAAATTGCAGAATTGGGCATTGATGAAAAGGAGCTTTGGTGGTACTTAGATACCCGC